>JAGANG010000015.1 GCA_017624275.1 Spirochaetales bacterium
CGCTTTACCGAAAATGAGAAGATTGAATATGAGAATAATCCTGAAAGTTTTAAAACAGAATACGATATAAACAAGTTTGAAAAAGTAAACAGTTTTGTAAATAAAGAATTTACCATCAAAGGTTATGTAGATGATGACTACAGCGTAAAATCTACATATATAAATATTTATAACGCAACGAAGAAAAAACAGATTGCAGTTACTCCTATAATTTTTAAAGACGGAACTTATATTACCGGCGGAAACGGCGGAAGTGATGAAAATGATGGAGTAATCGGCAATTCTCAATCGTGGGAATTTAAACTTGATTCAACTTTGATTTGCCCGACAGAAGGTTGGTGTGCCATTGAAGTTGTAACGGAAGATGAAGCCGGCAACGAAAAGAAGCAATTTGTAGACAAATACTGGATGTACGTAAATCAGGCAGCAGACATTCCCAGAAATAACTTTACTTCATTTTCTCCCGGCTTCAAATTGAACGCCGGCAATGTAATAGCCGGTAACGGATTTGACGACGACGGAATGAAAGAAGTATGGATAAAAATCGTACCGGAATCTGAAGCCAACGCAGAGATTCCCTATACAGACTGGAGAGAAGATGACACCGACGCAAGTCATATAATCAAAAAATGTGCAGATTTTACCTCGGAAGCTCAGCTTGGTAACTGGAGCCTTAATATTCCGAGTAAAGCCGGAAATTATGTAATATACGCAATTCCTGTAGATATTAACAATGTAGCACCGCAAACTCCATATGAAGGAATTTACGCTTCATATTTTTCCGTAGCCAGTGAAGAAGACCCGGTAATCGGAATAGATTCCCAATTCCGAGGAAGTACAATAGTAGAAGGTACGAATATTACCGGATACTTTTACGATAACAGCAAAGTAACAAAAATAACCGTAAAAATGGATTTTGACGGACAAGAAGAAGTAATAGAAAAAGAACTCTATGATTTTTCGAAATCAAAAGATGAAAATAAGATACAAATCTATAAAGAAGACAACACATTCCAACTTGTGACCGGGCAAACGGTAGTAAAAAACTTTTTCAATTGGAAATTTGATACAAAGGAATATCCTACATTTAAAGTATTACAAATGACATTCAGATCGGAAGATGAAGACGGCAACTACGGCGAGGACGCCATAACAATTTACGGAGACAGTGAACGACCAGTATTTATCGGCGATGTAAGTCCGGCTAATAATTCGAATATATTGAAAGAAAATGTATTCACCGGAACAGTGTCAGACAATGTAGATGTAGTTTCGGTGACAATAAAAGCGGACGGTTCGGCATGGAAAGAAGACGTTATTTGTAATCTTGGAGAAGCAAAAAAAGTAGACGGAAAAACAGTAAGAACTTTTACGTCAAGAGCGATTTTGCCGACAGAGTTCGGCGGATGGGCAGACCGAGAGTTTACTGTAACGGCTACAGATACATCCGGCAATACGTCAGTTCAGATAATTACACTCAAAGGAGACAAAACAAAGCCGGTTGTAAAATTTGTCGATGAAGACGGCAATGAGGAAGAAAGCGGAAACTACGTGACAAAAGATAAGATTTTGAATGTACGTATAACACCTGCAAAATTTGAAGACGGAACTTACAGAGAAATAAAGAGTGTAACATATTCCACCGGAACTCAATCGGCAATGCCTTTATCCATAAACAAAACAGGCGATGACTATACGGCACAAATAAAAGTAGCCGACTTAGGTAATATATCCGGTGATGTGACATTACAAGTGACAGCTATCGATGACGAAAAGAATGACGGATTAGGAACAAACTATTTTATAGTAGATAATGAAGAACCGAACGAATTGGCAATTACATCGCCGTTATTATCAAATAAATCATACATTACAGGATTGACATCATCAGTAAATGACATAAATGAAAACGAGATTTCATATTATCAAAATGAAAAGATGCTGTTAAAAGGAGCAGTATCGGACAATTATAAAATTAACAAAACCTGCTTGAGTATTTGCAAAATAGATTCAGATACTGCGGAATGTGAAATAACATTAGACTATGATCAAAATGGAAAAATACAAGTTAGCGTTACAGGCAATAAAGCAGCCGGACTGGTAGTGAAACATTCAGGAATACCGGGGAACTTTACATTAGAATTAGATACTACAAAACTTGATGACGGAAACTATGCATTACATACTACATCGTATGACGCCGCCGGCAACAGCAAAAGTTGGGGAAATGAAGATGCTGACGAATATTACTTTAAGGTATTGCAAGACGCCGACAAGCCTCGAATTACATTTAATATAGATTTTAATGAAGATTCAGCACAAATATTTCCCGGAACAAAGCTTAAAGGTTCGGTAATAGACGATGATTGTGTAAAAGACAGCGGATTAAAATATATTTTAAGTACTTCAATAAAAACAGAAGAGGCAGCAAAAGAAGAATTTGCAAAGCAAGATTCAGCAGAAGTAAAATTGTTACCGGTAAGAAAATTTACTCGCAGTGATTGGGAGTTGAAATCGTTCCAAACAGTGGGTGAATATTATCTGTATATGATAGCAGAAGACATAAACGGTAAAGAAAGCGAAATGTACAAGCGAAAGATTAGCGTTATTTCGACAAGCGGACCTTTTATAAAATCTATTTCTACGGAAAAAGGAAATAACGGGGCAGAGGCGAATGGTTATTACAGTGCAGATGTAAGAATAAAAGTTTCGGCTACCGGCGGTTCGGCGAATTTGAAATATATGTATTATCGTTTGACGTCAGCAAATAATTCCGGGGCAGTTTCGGAAGAAACGGAAGAGCATTCCGGGACAGCTGATAGTTTTAGATTACCGAACAATGCAGCATTGGGAAAATGGCATAAATTTGAATTTTCAACATTGCAAACGGACAAGGACGACATAATATTTGAGTTTGATTCAAAAATGTTTGCAGCCGGAAAAACAGATACAATTAACGTAGAAGTAAAATGTGAAAATGATAATGAGAATGTGGGGGACAGATTTTCTGTAGCCGTAAAAGATAAAATAGCAATAGACAATCAAGCACCTACATTGAAAATAACAGTACCTAGTGATAATGCCGACGTAAATAAAGAAATAGAAATAGGCGGCAGTGTCAACGACATCGGTGTGGGTGTTAAAAAAGTTTATGTAAGCTATAAAACCGATGTTCCGGCAGATTTGAAGGAAGCAGATATTACCGGTAATTTGGCAGGAACTGCGACAAAAGACAAATGGTGTGAACTGACATTAAACGGCGTTTCATGGGAAGGGAAATTTGACACAACAACTATTCATAACCAATCAAATACACTGATTCATAATCTTACGGTAGCAGCAGTGGATTTGTTCGGCAATGTTACCATTGTGAAAAAGCCGATAAAAATAAACCAAGACGGGGATCGTCCTATAGTGATGGTTCAAAACTTAACATTGCCTACGGCTTATGATAAAGAAGTATGGTGTGATTCTTCGGTTATCTATGGTGCAATTTCGGATGATGACGGCGGAAACGGAATAGAAGTCTATGTATCTGAAGACGGCGGAACAAACTGGAGTAATGAAAATCTATATAAAAACGGTTCATGGTCTTATACTTTTAAAGGTGATGGCAAAAAGACTCTTGCATTTAAAGTAAAAGATTCTGTCGGAACGGAATTTAAATCATCGGTAGACAACGGTGATTTAACGACAGTAAAAGTGACAGATTTGATGTATGCTTTCGGCGGTGAAATAAAGCAACTTGACGGCAAGAATTATGCAGATTTCAAACCTCACACACAGTTTAAAATCAATGTAGATACAAAAAATCCTACTATTGAAAAACATTATTATTCCCTAGTACCCAATCCGGAAACGAACAGAATAGATAACGGCATTGTCAATACTGCGTTATGGTCAGATTCGTTTTCAGGTAAAATATTCGGCGGAAAAGAAAATATAATATGGTTGTTGTTGGAATGTACGGACGACAACGGAATTGCGAATATAGCATTAACCGGAACAAATCCAAATAATCCTGGAGACACAGATGATTCCGGAGTAAAAATCTCTTTTCCTAGTATTATTCCGGCGGATAATTGTCCTACTAAAGCATTTTACAAATATGAAGTAGATATTTCGAAAATAACTTCGAATTTGCTGACATTGTGGGTGAAAGTTTCAGATAACTCCGGAAGATATATAACCGACAATTTTACGGTGAATATAGACAATATCTCTCCGATTGTAAGTATCAACAGTCACACAGACGGCAGCAAAGTATACGGAACAGAAAATAATATTATAAAAGGAAGTGCAGCAGATTCTAATGCTGTAGCCACAGTTGAATATGCATTAACAAAGACAAATAATGCACCTACAAGTGGGTATTTGACAGTAGAAAATCCAACAAATTGGGAAATTAAATTTGAAAACAATGATATTTTGAACAACAAAGTAGCAAATGTTTATGGAGTAACCGTAGACCAGCTTACTAAAGAAGCGTATGATTTGTATTTGTGGGTAAAAGCTACAGACCGATACGGCAATGAAAGTTTGCCGAAATCATTGAAATTGACGGTATTACCTCACGGAGACAAACCGCGAGTAGTCATAGAATATCCGGAAAAAGATTCAGTACTTGGTGGAAAAATTACAATTTCGGGAACAACCGATATTTTAACAAACAGCGTAAAAGAAGTTTATGTTCAGATAGATCCAAGTTATGACGACAGTTTTTCTGCTAATTGGGAGTCAGAGTTAATGGCTTTGGACGGAGGCTATACAGTAGAAACAGATTCAAACGTTTCATCAATCAAAGGAATTAAAGTAACGTCATCAAGTAAAATAAATTGGCGATTGAATATAAATGAAGATAAAAAATTAGAAGGAATAATAGCTATTAAGGCGATAGCGGTAAGTAGCAGCGGGAAATATACAGAAAGCGATATTGTAGTATTCAGAATAGACAAAGACGTTCCGGAATTTACAGAAATTCAACTTGTAAAATACGATGGTACAACAGTATTGAAAACTTTGGAATACAAAGATGATATTTGGATTTCAGGTAGCGGATGGAAGTTTGAATGTAATATAGAAGACAGGGACTCGATAAATGAAAATTCCATTAAAACAGACAATTTGGCTTTGTATCCGGTAGAAAAGAAATCAATCACAGCACAAAACTACAGAGTGAAAGTACCGTTGAATACGAATAATTTCGGGAAAATAGAGTTTAATATCGAAGCAGAAGACAATGCAACGCCGGATAGTCATTCTAATTCATTGAATGTTGTAATCAACTACGACAATACGCCGCCGGAGTTTAGTCAAGGTACATCTGAAAGTAACAAGTTATCACAAGATAATGAGAATAGAACGATTATAGAAAACAATTCTGCCGGAGTATATACAATCGAAGGTGAGTTTTCTGAAGAAAGTAATTATGACAGTAACCAAAGCGGATTTGAAAGAATCGCAATGTATTTTACCAGAACCTTAGACAGCAAAACTTACATTATAGACCCGATGTTGCAAAAAGGTAATGACGGAAAAGTTAATCGCTACTTAGTATCCGATTTTGAACAACGTGGGGGAATGTATTGGAGAGAAGTTACTGTTTCAACTGTCAACGACAGTGAAATTACACTTTCCGCCGTACCTGAAAATGTACGTCCGGGCGGATTGTGTGAAATCGGCGGTGTTGTCTATAGAATAGAAAATGTTGTAGGTAATAATATAATTGTAGAAGGTTCTCCGTCGACTGCTGATAAAGCTTATTTTGCTGTAGCACAAGTAATAGACAATTTGACTATGGAAAACGGTAAGACCACGTTTTACGCAGATAATAATAATTCTATCGGATATGACGACGGCGACCAAATGGTAGAGGGAGTTGCTCGAATCGGTACAAGTTATGAATGGATGGTGTCAGTCAACAGTGAAAATATATTTGACGGAAATACAGATATACACTTTGTAGCGTTTGACAAAGCCGGAAATTATACGGAGCGAACTTATTATACTAAAGTGACAAATAATACGCCTCGTATTGCCGGTGTAACATTCGGTTCTGATATCAACGGAAATGATAGTATCGATGATAATGAACTGATAAAATCTTATGCAAACAGTTATGTAGCCGATGCAGACGACAAGGAAATAGGAGTAACAGTCAACGGAAAAGACGGAAGTAAAAAAGTTACAGATTTAAAGCTTCCGCTTGAAGGTAGCGCGTCATTGATGACAATCAAGGGCGATACAAAAATAACGGCGAAAATCGTAGGCGGAAACAATGGCTTGCAATGGAAATGGCGTGTAGGGGACAAAGCTTGGTTTGACCTTCAAGATTTAGCTGCGGGGTCATCTTACAACGATAATATTCGAGAATTACCAATGTCGATAAGTATGTTGGATTTATTAAAAGCCGAAGTAGGCAACAGTGATGATACTGCGACATTGCAAATAAAGATTATAGATAAAACAGAAAACGGCGGTCAGGAAGCAACAATAAATATACAGGTGAAAAGTCTTTTACAAGATACGACAGCTCCGACAGTAGAGATTAAGCCGTTTTATTGGAACAGTGAAAGCGACAATTCCCTTTATCAAAACAGCCGTGCCAACGGTCATATAGAACTGACTGAAGATTTGACAGACAAAACCGGTGCTTTACTCGGAGCAGACGATCCAAAGGTTTCCGGAAAAATCACTATCGAGGGAACTGCAAACGACAACGTACGTGTTGATAAATTGATTGCTAAAATACCGGGATTTAAAGGCGGAACAGAATTTATCATAGCAACTCGTAATAATGATAATAGCTGGACATTCATTGACAATATGGAAACTGAAGGCTGGGCTTGTGAAATTGTAAGTGAAAGCTTTGATAAAGATATCGGTAATATCGTAAATTGGAAGTTCCATTGGGATACAGCAAAAATTGAGAATGTTGTAGCTAAAAATGTGAATGTTCAAATAAAAGCAGCCGACCGTGGGAAAGCAACACTTGACAGTAATAAAACAAAGGTGATTTACGGTGATCAAAAAAGTTCTGATTTTGTAATATATAAAATGGACGTAGTACCGTATATTACAAGTATAGAAACTCCGAACAGAGTAGAAAGCGGATTGAAAAATAATAATATCCGTGCAGCAAGCGGAAAATATTCTGTAATAAAGGGAGATATCGATAATTTTATTACAGTAAAAGGATTTAATTTGAATGTTACTGCTGTAAGGATTGTTGCTTTCGGAAATATAGCTGATGCAACGGTAAATTCCGGTATTGGATTAAATTATTCCGATGTTGCCGTTGATTATACAAGTTTTATACTTTCAAATAACTCTGAGAAGTCAGGATATTTGGAATTGTTTGCAAAAGGAATTAGAGCATTAAACAATATTAATAATAATGATTCTTGCGGTACATTTAAGCCTACAGGTATCGGCGGAACTTTTTCTGTACAAGATTATCAAAATATGCCGAATCGTGAACCGGATTATTATCAAACAAAGAATGTATTGTTAAATGATGATAGATATTTGCGGTTCTTTGATATGAAAGATACAGGCATTAAAAACGGATATTATCCTACAATGATAATGGAGGGGAATGATCCTGTATTTGGTTATGTGAACTTAAAAGGCGGCCCTGTTGATCCGGAAAGAAATGATGGTATTCAAGGTCCGTTGGATGATGGCGGAGCTGGTAAATATTTTGATTCACACGCAATGGCACAACGTGCAAAAGTAACAAAGGATGGTAGCAGAGTTTATACAGAATACTTAATAAAAGCTTCTAATTGGGATCAGATGGGAATGGCTCGTGATGACGCCGGTAGATTTCACCATGTAAGTTTATATAATAGAGATGGTGCTTCTATGTCTTATATCTATGATAGATATGCTGAGCTATATGAAGGAGGTAAAGGTTGGGGGTCAGGAATGGGTTATTCAGGGTATGATGGTTCATGGTCTGACGAATGGAATAATAACGCAATAACATTGGAAAATATGAATTATGGTAACGGATTGTTACTTGGTAGATATCAATATCCAAAAATAATTGCAAAAGGAAATTCTGTTACAGATCAAGCTGTGATTTATATGATGTATTATGATGCAGGAACAACAAATAAAGAATTGATATTACGTAATTTCAAAGTTGGTACTCCTCCTTCTGATACTACAGGTTGGAATCCTTTATTTGAAACAGGAAAAGTTCTTGGTACTGAAAATTGTGTCGGTTCTGATGGTAAAGGCTTTAATCAATATGCAAATACAAATGATAATAGAAGTTATAAAAGTGAAATATCTTCAAATTTAGATGAAAGAAAAATAGTTGCAACCGGTGCATCAAATTCATTTGCTTTTGGTGTAACTTCAGATAATCATGTAGTTTTTGTTTATTATGATGATTTTTCAGGAAAATTAGTACTAAAATATTCAGCCGAAGTAATAGATGGTAGCAATCCAAAAAACGATAATATATTTGTTACTCAAAAAATTAATTTTCCTGATTATGTAGGTACTTATGTTTCTATGGCAATTGATGAAAAAGACGGAATCCATATTTCAGCTTTTGATTCTAAAGATTCAAATCTTACTTATATTAATCTTGCTTCATATAATGCAACTACCTATAAAGCTGTAACTGTAGATCAAGCTTCTGCAGTAGGAAATTGGACTCAAATAAAAATAAAAAATGGAATCCCTTATATTGCATATTATAATGCAACAGAGGCCGGCGGACGTGATGCAATAAAACTCGCCTATGCTAATACAGAAAAGGTTAGTGCTGGTGTAGATGAAGACGGATATACAACAGGAGCATGGGAATATATGACTGTTCCGGCAATTACTTCTCCTCAAGGCGGTAAAACAGAATTCCAAAATGTTTGTCTTGATTTTGATTCTGCCGGACTTCCTGTAGTTGGTTACTTAGGTTCAAATATTGAATTCGGTAAGTGGTTGACAGAATAATTTTAAAAAGCACTATTGTTTGAATGATTTTATTTAAACAATAGTGTTTTTTTATATCAAACGACGGCTTTTTATTTTGTTTTTTTAACATAGACGACAGACCTTTATCCCGGAATAGAATGTTGCTCCGGTATCGATATCCGACAAATTTTTTAAATTAAGAACTTTTTTTTATTACCGATAAGATGAATGGGTAATTTACATTTTGTTGTAAATGTAAACATACAGGCGGGGGAACTCCTTCGGATATTTTTTGCGACGGGGCAATGAACGGATTATGTTTTTAAAAAATCTTACTATTAATGGCTTTAAATCGTTTTGTGAGCCATCAGAGATTAAATTTGATAAAGGGATTTCTGCGATTGTAGGGCCGAACGGTTGCGGTAAATCGAATATTGTTGATGCTTTAAAGTGGGTTTTAGGTGAGCAGAAAAACCGTTCTTTACGTGCAAACAATATGACGGACGTTATTTTTAAGGGTACTACGGAAAAAAAAGGACTTGGACGTGCAGAGGTGCGTCTTACTCTTGTGAATGAAAACGGATTGTTGCCGTTGGATTTTAACGAGGTGGAAGTCGCTCGTATAATTTATGCAGACGGTGAAAATGAATACTACATTAATAAGGAAAAAGTCCGACTGAAAGATATTCATGAACTTTTTTTTGATACCGGAGTAGGAAAATCGGCGTATTCATTTATGGAACAGGGAAAAATCGATATGATTCTTTCCAACAAACCGGAAGATCGTCGTTATATCATCGAAGAAGCTGCCGGAATCACAAAATATAAATCACGAAAAAATGAAGCAGAAAATAACCTTAACCGAGCGAACGAAAATATAGTCAGAGCTCAAGATATTTTCTCAGAAGTTTCAAAACAATATGAATCTATGAAAAAGCAGGCAGATAAAGCTCAACGTTATATGGAACTTAAAGATAATGTACGAGATTTGGAAATTGAGCTTGGAATTAACAGATTGATGTTGCAGAAAAATATAAAAGATCGTTTTTCGGGTAAACAGTCAAAAGTTGACGAAGAATTGGCTGCAATTCAACAGGAAATCGACAGTTTGGAAAATGATGTTTCTGAAAAAATGTTGAAAGTTAATAATTTGGAACAGGAAAAAATAGATAAACATCGGGAAATTGAAAGAACTGACGGAGAAATAAAAGCGTTGAATGTGAAAAATTCGGCATTGCGTGATAAAGAAGCGACAATTTCCGCATCATTGCGTGCCGACGAAGAAAAACTCGGACGTCTTGATAAAACGATTGCCGATACGGACGAAGAACTTGCGGCTGTGGATGATGAACGTTTTGAGACCGTTTCAAAAATCAACAGTATTGAAAAAGATATTTCTCGTCATAATGATATGATTTCGCAGATTGATATTGATTTGAAGAAAAATGAAGAGCAAATCAGAACATTGCACGGATTGATAAAAGATTTAGCTGCGGAACAAGCCGGTAAACGAGGACATTTAAAAGAAATTACCGATGCTTTGATTGTTAAAATCGAAGAGTCATTGAATGTTTTTGATATGAATTCTCGTGAAATTATGACTTTAAAAGAAAGCGTGGGAAATGACATTCCGAGAGTGCGTGAAGAATTCAGAACTCGTCGCCAATTTTTGGAAGATGTTTTGAAGATTAGAAACATTCCGTCAGACAGCAGTACTTTTTTTCAGCAGTTGGAAGATTTCGGTAAACATTTGCAGGAGCTTGAAAATAAGCTTGGGCTTGCCGGAGAAAACGTGAACAAATATGTCAAAGCTACTGAAATTTTTATGAATGATATTTTCAGTCCCGAAGGAATTATTCAGCGAAAACGTAAAACAGAGCATGAAATTGCAGAGCTTGATAAACGAATGCATAATTGCAGAACCGAAATTGAGAATTTGGAAAAAAATTCAGAGGTTAAAGAAGAGCAAAAGGAAAATTACAGAAAGCTTGTAGAAGAAGCAAAAGTTATTTATTCAACATTGCTTGAAAAACAAAAGTCTTTTGATCGTGAGATTCAACGTATTACAAAAATTAAGAATGAATATATTGCACAAAAAGCAGAAATTGAACGGACAATAAAGTCTCGTAATGACGAGCTTGAAGATGTTCAATATGAAATTGATGAAAATGACGGGTTGCTGCGAAAAGAACGAAGTAACAAAAAAAAGATTGAAGACAGAATAAATGAATTGGAAAATTTGATTCAGACTGAAAGTGAAAAAATGTCACAGCAACAGCTTAGAATGCGTTCCATAAACGAATCTTTTTTAAGAAAAAAGTCTGAAATTGAAGAACTGAAATTAAAACTTGCCGAAGTAGATACTACGATTAATGAAATTTATCGTAATGCGTATGACAATCTTTCTATCAACTTGAAAGAGTATGAGAATACGGAAAAATATAATACCGGGCGAGAATCTTCCGTTATCAGAGAGTCTCTTTCTAATATAAAAAGCAGCATGATGTCATTGGGGCAAGTAAATATGGCTGCAATGCAAGAATGTGAATCTTTGAAAGAACGTTATGATTTGCTTTTGTCGCAGTTGGAAGATTTGCAAAAAGGTAAAGAAGATTTGCTTACTATAATAAATGAGCTTAACGGGAAATCACAAGAGATGTTTGAGAAGACGTATGTGGAAATCAGAAAGAATTTCCAAATGATTTTCTCAAAATTGTTTAACGGCGGAAAGGCTGATATTTTATTGACGGATCCGGAAAATCTTCTTGAAACCGGTATAGATGTGGAAGTTCAACCGCCGGGACAGACCAGAAAAAGTATTACGCTTCTTTCCGGAGGACAGCGAACTATGACTGCAATTGCGTTGATGTTTGCTACTTTTATGGTCAAACCGTCGCCGTTTTGTTTGTTGGATGAAATTGACGCTGCATTGGACGAAGCGAATGTTACTCGTTTTATTGAATTGGTACAGGATTTTAAGGATCAAAGCCAGTTTGTTATGATTACGCATAATAAGAAAACAATGTCGGCTGCAAATGTAATGTATGGTGTAACACAAGAAACTATGGGGGTATCGAAAATTGTTTCTGCAAAATTTATTGAAAAAATTCTCTGATTTGTTGAATCATGAAAAATTTAAAATATCTGTAGTAAAACCGGATGTTTTTCCAAAACACAAAGACGATTCTTTTTTGTATCGCAATAAGCGTGAAATTATAATTATTTTTGCGTCGATAGTTATTGTGTTGTTTTGTGCTGCGTCAATAACTTATCATGCGGTAAAAACCGGACAGCGAAAAGAGCAATATACGGATGTCGCAAAAAAAGTTGATACGGAAAATGTTGATGAAGAAAAAAATACCGTAAGTAAAAAAAAGAAACAAAAGAAATCTCCGGCAAGAGAAGTAAAAGCCGGAATTCTAAATGATGAAGTTTTGTTTTTGCTTAACGGAGCGGTGTCATTTCCGGCATCGGATAAGGAACAGTTTTTTGCAGATTATATCGAAATGTACCCTTTAAATAATTATAACCTTGCCGATACTAATCTTATCATGGATGAATACGACAAAATTATTGAGCAATCAATAAAAGACAGTTGTAGTTTTAACTTTGAACGCAGGAGAAAATAGTGAAAAGATTAGGCGGGATAATCACTGTTTTACTTGTCGTTTTTTGTGCAGGAACAGTGATTTCTTGTGCCGGTACAAAGAACGCAATAGTAAAAGACTCAAAAAAGGGAAATAACACATCAAAAAATCCGACTGAAAACAGTACGGATTCTCTATCAAGTCCTATGCAAGATTCGGTTGATAATACCGATGACGCAGTAAAAGTAAATGTTGATGAATTGACACAAAGTTTAAATCAGACAGAAAAGATATTGCCGGAAGCTTTTTTGGAAACGGAAAGTTTTATGGCACAAATGTTTGATATTCCGGGAGTTTTGTCGGCAAAAGAGATTGCAGCGGAAGAATCAGAAATTGAATCTTTAGCTAATCAGGAAGAAGAAATTGCATGCGGCAAAGATGACGGCTTGGGTAACGGCGGAAGTGTTCTTTTTACATTACAAAGAGCTGAAGAAATAAAAAACGGCGAATCTTTACCGGAAGAATCATTATCGGATGAAGATTTTGCAGAAGCTGACATTTTTCAAATTGAACGTCCTACAATGTCTGTTTTGGAAGAGCGTTTGCTCGGTTATAACGGGAATTCCGATTTGGATAATGCTTTAAACGAAGAAGTAATAAAAGTTGAGCCTTCGGCATTTACTTTTGAAAATTATGAAACAGAGCTTGCTGTTTTACCGGCAATTTCTGTTGAGCCGATTAAACCGGAAGCTACAATTCAAGAAGATGCATATTTGGCACAAATAATTTCATTACCGAAAATAGCGGAAGAAATTGTAAGTGAATCACAAGAAACTGTTGTACTTGATGAAGTTGTTTTAGGCGATGAATCACAGGTAACAGAAAATGTGCTTGTATCAGAACCTAAACCTTTGGAAATTGCATTGGGTAATTCCGTAACTCCTTTTGGATTGCCGGAAAGTTTTCTTTCTCCGCTTGCCAATCCGGACATGGTAGTACAATCAATGAATAATAAAGAAGAAGATACAAATGTTGTACAAGAAGTTGAAACGGCGGAAAAGGAAGTTGTTTCTGAAAAGGTTGAAAAAGAGCCGATAGCAAAAGAAGAAAAACTTGCTGAAAATGCAGAAGTTAAAAATGTTTTGCCTAAAGTTGAAAAACAGCAGGAAATTGTTTTACCTACAATTCCGGAAGTAATATTTGCAAATAAAAAATCAGAAGAACAAAATATTGCACTGGATGAAATCTTAGCTGAAAACAAAATTGAAATACCGGTAAATACCGAAGAAAAAATGTCTGCGTCCGAAAAAAAGTCAGAATTAAAAGTGGCTGTTGTTTATCCGCAAGTCGGAGAGGCAGAAGAACTTGAAGAAGTGGCTGATTTTGAAATGAAACCGGACTTTGTTTTTCCGGAAGAAAAAATTTCCGGATTGGAAAATCAGGAAACAATTATCAGAATGCAAGGTGACGGCTGGAGAGTTGATTCCGTAAATCATTATGCGATGAAATTGCTTGAACGAAAAACCAGTAAGGACGGAAATACAATTTTCAGAATCAAAAACGGTAATGCAGGAAAGGAACAAATCAAGTTTACACGTTATAATGAAGATGAAAATCGACAGGAGATCCAAGTTTATTCTATAGATATAAAGCCGGTTTTATTGACAGCCGAAAATAATAAGAAAAATTCTCCGAAGGCGAAAAAGGAGAAAAAATCAAAAGCTGCTGAGGATTACAGAAGAACTCTTGCAGATCATCTTTATGCAGATGAGAATTTTTCACAAGCTTGTGTGTATTATAAAAAATTGATTGATGAAAATATTGTAGACAGTGAGCTTTTGTATAAAGCAGCTCATTCAATGATGAAAGCCGGAAATACTGATACGGCGTTGGAATATTATCAGAGAAATTTGTCAGAAGAAGGTAATCCTTTTTATGACGATGCGATTATTGAATACATTCTACTGCTTAAAGACCAAAAAGAATTTGATAAAGCTATAAATGTTGTTTATGAACGTGGTTTATCTAAAGGTGTAAGTGACGATTGTACGCAAAAATTGTACAGAACTTTGGGTGATTTGTTCTTTAATGTTAAAAATTATACCGAAGCAATCAGAACTTATAAAACAGTTTTAAGTTTGTACCCGGCAGGTACCGGCGAAGATAAAGCAATGTTTTATTTGGCGTATGCTTTGGAATTGCAGGAAAATCCGGAATTTAAAGAAGCTCAACGTTTTTATCGTGAACTTTTGAATGTTTATCCGGAATCTCAATATGTAAATTTGAGTCGTTCTCGAATCGGTTTTATAGACCGTCATTATATAAAAGTTAATTAATTATAGATTTAATAAGAGCTGTTTCGGTTAAAAATAGTCGAACAGCTCGGCTTTTTTTGTATATACAATAGTATAGTTATGTGGTTGATACTCTGTAGTGGGATAATAAAGGCGTTCTATACTTGACAAAAAGCGATGTAAAATTTAAAAGTGTGCCATTAAAAATGGTAAATAAGTTGAAGTGATTTTTTTAAGAAAAGATTCAAGCTTCTTCCTAAAAATAAAAAAAGAGTGAGGTTCTTATTTTGAAATTCAGACTTTTCTTTTGTATTCTGTTTTGTTCTGTTTTTATCCAATTGAACGCACAGGAACAACTTTTGGGAGCCAAAGATCTTTTGGCGTCTATATCAGAAACTTATAAAACAACTATAAAAGATTATGAAGCTACGGTTACGTGGACACAGGAAAAAGATATTCAAATCGGTAACTTGTGGTTTAAAAATCCGCAGAAATTGCGAATAGATTTTACCGAACCTAAAGGTCAGGTATTGTGTACTAACGGTTACGAGTTCTGGGTTTATATTGATAACATGAACGTTACCTTACATCAGGACATTTTGGCTAAGGAAAAAGAAAAAGACGAAAACGGTAAAATCGTAGTGAAAGAACAGAATGTTCTTTTGGAAGCTGTAGGTTTTGACAGATTTTTAAAAGACTATGCAATAGAATATCAAGATGCGAAAACATTGCAGGAATATACGGATAAAAACGGTAACGTAAGCAGTGTTTATAAATTTAAATTAATTCGCTGGCGTTCGAGTCAAAACGGTTTTAATGTGATTTACCTTACTGTAGAACCAAATGGATTGATTCGAAAAGTTGAGGGAATTACTGCTGCATATAAAAAGATTATTTTTGAATTAGATGATTATAAAGTGAATCCGGGAATTGCAGATTTAAAATTTGAATATGACCCTCCGGCACATGCAAATACTGTTAATAATTTTATATCAAATCAAGGGGACTAATCGATGGAACCATTAGGTTTATATTTAAAACAAGTCAGAGAAAGTAAGAAATTGACAATTGATAAAGTAATTGAAGATACTTTTATTATGAAAAAGTTTATTTTGGCTATAGAAGACGATGATTTTTCATCATTCCCGGGAGAAGCTTACCTTAAAGGTTTCTTGCGAAACTACGGAGAATATTTAGGATTAGATCCGTCAGATTTAATTTCACGTTATGAAAGAATTAAAATGTCAGAAACTCCGTCACCTACAGAGCTTTTGATTCCTAAGCCTAAGGTTTTCTTTTCCAGAATGTTATTAATTATTCTGGCCGTAGTATTTGCGATTGCCGTAATTGTCGGTGTAGGTGCCGTAGTAATGGCAATGCGTACAACAATGGCAAATTCTACACCTAAGACAGTAGAGGAAATCGAGAGCGAAAAAGAAAAAGCTCGTTCAGAAAAGAAAAAAAGCCTTCTTGTAAAAGAAAAGAAGAAAGATGTTGTAGAAGCAGATAATAAATCTAAGGTTTTCACATTTGAAGCTGAAGCCGATAATTTTACTGTTAAGAAAGAAGAAAAGATAAGCTTTAAACTTGATGATGATAAAATTTATTCTATTTGGGTTTCTGAGTTGGAACCTACAGTTATATTGGAAAGTTCCGCAGGGAAACAACAATTTCTTATAGCTAATGGTTTTACAAATAAGTTTGATGTAAACGGCGACGGAAAAGAAGATTTAGAAATTGTATTAAGTTATTGGACAGATAAAAATGCGACTATCGGATTGAAAAGAATTGCCAATTCACTTTGGAGTGACAGCAGTATCGACAGCGAATTTTTCTTGCCTGATACAATTGAAATTATCGGAGAAAATACAAATAAATCAGAAATTTCTGTAATGCTTTCATTATCTGAAATGTCATATTTAAAATATCAAATAGACAAAAATCCTGAAGTAGAAAGAACTTTTAATGCCGGTGCTGTCTTAGAATTAAAAGCAAATGATCGTATTCTTTTATGGATGTCAAATGCAGGTGCTGTAAGTGCAGACTTCTCTGCTTATAATAAAAGAATGGTTCTCGGAGAAAAAGGTAAAGTTGATGTGAAGATTATTGCATGGACAAGAAATAACGGCAATTATTCTTTGCAGATGAGTTCTTTAAATTAATAGTATGAAAGAGAAAACTGTTTATATTGAATCTTTAGGTTGTGCGAAAAATCAAGTTGACTCTGAGAAAATGGCTGCTCTTTTAGAACAGCATGGTTGGAGTTTGGTGGATGATTCTGAAAATGCAGTTTGTATTATTATAAATACGTGCGGATTTATAGAAAGTGCAAAAAAAGAAGCAATCGAAGTGCTTTTTGATGCTGTTAAACAAAAGCAAAGCGGTAAATGTAGTATCGTTGTGGCGGCAGGATGTCTTGCTCAGCGATACCACGAAGCTTTGAAAAATGATTTTAGTAATGAAGAGATTGATGTGATTTTCGGAATAGGTGATATTTCGAAAATTGCAGATATTGTAGAAGATGCTTATCTAAACAAACAACCGTCAGAGCGAGTAGTTGTTCCTGAAATGACTGATGATACACTTTTGGATCGTAAGGTTTCCGGTTTCCCCGGAGCTGCGTATTTGCGTATCAGTGACGGTTGTTCAAATCATTGTACATATTGTGCTATTCCGATAATAAGAGGTGAACTTCATTCCAGAAAAATAGAAACAATTTTGGATGAGTTGGATTTGTTATTACCGGGGACATTAAAAGAATTAAATATAATCAGTCAAGATACAACGAATTACGGAATGGATATTTACGGTGAGCGTAAACTTGCAGATTTATTGGAAGCTATTGATAATAAACTTCCCGATGGTACAAGAATGCGTTTATTGTATATGCATCCGGATCATATTACAGATGAATTGCTTGATAGAATGACAAAGTTGTGTCATTTTGTTCCTTATTTTGATTTGCCGTTTCAATCAGCAAGTAAGAATATTTTACAGCGAATGGGACGTAAAGGCGACAGAACGACTTATCTTGAATTGCTTGCTCGTATCAGACAACGTTTTGAAAATGCAGTAATTCGTTCTACATTTATTGTAGGATTTCCGGGTGAAACAGTTGAAGATGTAAAAGAAACTTTGAAATTTATAGAACACGCCGGAATGGAATGGGTCGGAGCATTTACTTATTCTCCGGAAGAAGATACGCCGGCTTATGATTTCCCCGACAGAGTAAAAAAAGGCGTGGCTAAAAAGCGACTTGATAAGTTAATGGATATTTCGGAAGAAGCGTCCTTACCGAGACTTGAAAGATTTATCGGAGAGAATGTGAAAGTTCTTATTGAAGATCGGATAGACGAAGACTTGTGTATCGGACGGTTCTGGGGGCAAGCTCCGGATGTAGATGGGCTTACCGTAGTCGAAACTTCTACAGCACAGCCGGGTGACATGGTAGACATAGAGATTTTAAGATTAAACGGGAAAGATTTTTACGGTATACAATCACATAATAACTAATTTCTTATATATGCAAGCATCGGAGGAAAAATGAACGACTTTATGATAGGACTCAATCCTCGTCAAATGGATGCGGTTTTGAGCGAATCTAAACATCTTCTTATTTTAGCCGGTGCGGGTTCCGGGAAAACTAAAACTATTACCACACGAATAGCTCATCTTTTGCAAAATGAGGACGTTCATCCCGGACAAATTTTAGCATTGACTTTTACAAATAAAGCAGCCCGTGAAATGAAGGAACGTGTTTTTTCATTTATAGGAGAACGTCCGGGCTTGTTGTTAAAAACTTTTCATTCATTCGGTGCTACGTTTTTGCGTCGTTATGCTGAATACGTAGATCGTAAAGATAATTTTGTAATTTATGATGATCACGATTCTAATCACTTATTGGATTTGACTGCAGCAAAATATGGAATTCAAAAAAGTGATTTGAAAGTGTTAAAAAAATGGGTGAAACGTTATAAACAGAATTTGGAAGCAGAAACGGACTTTCCGGAAGATCCAAAGTTTTTCGAAATTTATAATGAATATAATAAAGCGTTGATTAACTATAATGCGTTTGATTTCGAAGATTTAATATTTCAATGTGTGCGTATTTTAGAAAATAATCAAACTGTGGCTGATTATTATCATAATCGTTATTTGCATGTTCTTGTGGATGAATATCAAGATACGAATATGTCGCAAGAGCGTTTTTTGTCGTTGCTTTGCGGAGATAAAACTTCTCTTGTAGTTGTAGGCGATGAAGATCAATCGATTTATCGATTTCGCGGTGCGGATGTGGAACTTATTCTTAATTTTCCGGAGAAATATCCGGACACGGAAATTGTACGGTTGGAAGAAAATTATCGTTCGACGGAAAATATTTTGAATGCTGCAAATGCTGTGATTGCCAATAATATTTCACGATTGGGGAAAACGCTTTTTTCAGTTAAAGGTGAAGGTTCTAAAGTTCGTTTAGTAAGAAATGAAAATGAGAACGAAGAAGGCGATTACATTGCTAAGGAAATAAAAGCATGCGGTTATGATATGAAAGAAACCGCTATACTTGTGCGAATAAATGCTCAAACTCGTGCGATAGAAGAAAGTTTGCGACGTGGGAAAATTTCTTATTCGGTAATAGGAAGTTTGAGTTTCTATGAACGTGAAGAAGTAAAAGATGTTCTTTTGCTGTTGCGTTGGTTTTCTAATACTTTTGATGCGTTAGCGTTTTCACGTTTTGTAAATAAGCCGGCACGAGGAATCGGGAAGAAATCTCTGGAGGATTTTCTTGATTTTGCAAATTCGGAATATGGCGGAAATATTTACAAGGCGTTAAATAATGTTGCGTTAAGCGGATTAAAAGGGAAATCTCTTAAAGCATTGCAAGAATTGGCTGCGATTTTCTTTGATTTTGAAAAACAATTTTCTGACGGCCGTGTTCAGGATGTTTTTGCGGAATATTTGAACAAGCTCGGTATTATAGAATATTATTCTAATATTGATAAATGTGACGGAACGGACAGAGTCGATAATATTAAAGAATTTATTAACGGTTTGGCGAATGTTGAGCCCGGATTGGAAAATATTACCGCATTTCTTGAAGAAAATGCGTTGATTAGCCAGAGCGACAAAATAGATAATGATGATACGGTGAAAATAATGACGGTACATCATGCGAAAGGTTTGGAATTTGAAAATGTTTTTATTTCAGGTTTAGAACAGGATCTTTTTCCTCATGCTACGTCTGTAATGGAATATTGCGATGACGAGGAAGAACGCAGATTATTTTATGTTGCGATTACCAGAGCAAAAAAAGAACTTTATTTGTGTTATACAAAGTCTCGTTTTTTACACGGACATCGTTGCATGAATCCACCGTCACCTTTTTTGAGAGAGATTCCGGATGAATTGTTGGAGTTGATAAAAAGTAATAAAAGTGATACTACATCAGAAAAATTTTCCGAATTTTCTGAAGGGCGGATGATTCGCCATCGTGATTATGGCAGCGGTAAAATTCTAAAATTGAGAAATAACGGAAAATATTTTATTGCGACTGTAGATTTTTTTGATTATTCACAAGCGGAAGTAATCTTAAATTATGAAGCAAAAAAAATGGAGTTTATTGATGATTAATAAAGAAACAATTGATCGAATTTGCGATATGGCAAGACTTGAGATTAGCGAAAATGACAAAGATAAATTTGTCGGACAAATGAATGATATTTTGGGATATGTAGAATCAGTTGCAAAACTTGATACCAGTTCAGTAGGTGATCGTGAGAGTGTTTTTGATGAAAAAAATGTGATTGACGAAGATGAAATTGCAACAGGTTTATCTGCCAGTCAATTGAGAAAATTTACAAAAAATTATCTTGACGGTTACTACGCTGTACCAAAGATTTTAAATAAAGGCTAAGTTTATTTATGGAAGATTTAATTACTCAAATAATAACGCAGATTGGTGAAGACTCGCAGCGTGAGGGGCTTTTAAAAACTCCTAAGCGTGCAGCGAAAGCTTTGAAGTTTCTAACAAAAGGTTATGATGAAAAACTTGAAGATATAATTAACGGTGCAGTTTTTCATGCGGAAGACAATGAAATGGTTGTTATTCGAGATATTGAGTTTTATTCATTATGCGAACATCACATGCTTCCGTTTTACGGGAAATGTCATATCGGCTATATTCCGAACAAATCAATTTTGGGACTTTCTAAATTTGCACGTATTACAGACCATTTTGCCCGCAGATTACAAGTGCAAGAACGTTTGACTACTCAGATAGCAGATGCGGTACAAGAAATATTGCAACCGCTAGGAGTCGGCGTGACAATCGAGGCGTCTCATCTTTGTATGATGATGCGTGGTGTGCAAAAACAAAATAGTTTTACTATTACCAATTCTTTGCGTGGAGTTTTCAAATCGGATGTAAGAACGCGAAATGAGTTTTTACGTTTGATTCGTTGATATTAAAGTTTGATTTTAGAAGGTACCTTAAAATAATAAGGTACCTTTTTTTATACCAAAATTAGTGCTAAGAGCGGAATTGTAAAAATTGATAACATTGTGGATAAAAAAACAGATTGTGCTGCTGTTTCATAATTTCCGCCGTAGGCTTGAGCAAGAATCGGCGTACTTGCTGCTGCCGGCATTCCGCAAATCAAGACGATAACTCCCAGAAAAACTTTATTATCTATAAAGTTGCGTAATATCAGCCATAAAATACAAGGCAAAATTAATAAGCGTAATGCTGTTAAAATATAGAGTCGCCAATTTGTAAATGCTTTTATGATACTATTTTGTGCTAGAATTGCACCTATAACGAACATTGACATGGGAATTGTAATATTGCCGAGTAATTCCATTGGTTCTTTTATTATCTGCGGCAGCCGAATGTTTAATACGAATAGAGCAAAACCTAAAATAACCGAGACAACTCCGGGATTTAAAATTTGATTGATAGAAATACGATAACCGTTGCCCGGTTCTGATGTACTAGAAAAAACTTTGTCTTGCAATAAAAGAATTACACCGAGCGTAAATGTCAGAAAATTGAACGGAAGATTATAAATCGCTGCATAAAACAGTGCCGATTCACCGAAAACAGATTTTATAACCGGAAATCCCATAAATGCAACATTAGAGAATATTATTACAAATTGAAAAACGCCTTTTTCTCCGGTACGAGGACGTAGAATCAGAGGAATTACTAATGAAATTAAAAAAGACGCTATATATGTGCAGATTGAAATCCCCAAAAGCTGAATACTTTCTGTTAAAAGTGATACGTCGTAATTCATTTGCATGGAGACTATCGTCAACGCCGGAAGTGTAACTTTTAGAATTATATTGTTTAATCCTCGAGTTGTAACATTGTCAAAGATTTTTAATCGCCGAGCGATAAAACCGATAAGTAATAATAAAAATAATACGAATACTTTTGCAAGAACGATTGAAGAATTCACTTTTAGCATCCTTTGTTTTTTATTGTTGTCAGAAAAACGGCAATATGTATCAAAAACTGTTTTTTGTAAATATTAAAAATACTCATGATTTGAGTACAACCGGAAGTGATATGCTGTTCACCCTGTAAGATTGGTTTCTTACACTTGGTAAGATTGGCTTCTTACACTTGGTAAGATTGATTTCTTACACACTGTAAGATTGGCTTTCTTACACACTGTAAGATTGGCTTTCTTACACATAGTATATTCAAGCCAGCTCAAACAGTTCCCGTCATGCTGAATTTATTTCAGCATCTCATTGTTTACATTCGTTTTCGGTATTTCCTATCGGAAATACTCCATTCGTACACATTGTGTACTCATCTACCACTCATGTAAACGATTATTCTTTTCGATTTTCTTGTCAGAAAATCTGCAAAGAAAATCTACATCACCGGCTGAACATCCGTTGTCTTTGCGTCAAGATTCGTACCGTGCAGGGCATTGTAAAGTGAAATAAAATTTTCTTTCGCTGTCACATCGTGGGCGAATAACGGTGAGCATATGAAATATGCGAACGGAGTATTTAACGTAGTTAAATACCGAGTGTAAATAAATCAACGAAGACCGAATCTTTGTAATTGCGATTTGTTTTTTCTTGTGTCATATATTTTCCTACTAAATAAAAATTAGGAGAAAAATTTTTCTCCACAAATTTTAATGTATTTTCTTTCATAAATGCTTACAAGTTTCGGGAAAAAAGTTGAA
>JAGANG010000016.1 GCA_017624275.1 Spirochaetales bacterium
ACAACTATGGTTTTCTTTGCAGATTTTCTGAAAGAAAATCGAAAAGAATAACCGTTTACATGAACTGTAGGTGAGTTTGCAACGCAAACGAACGAAATGTTTTCGCAAGAAAACATCAAGTGAATGTAAACATATATATATGAGATACTAAAATAATTCAGCATGACGGGAACTGTTTGTAACAGTCTTGAACAACTGTTTGTAAGAAGTCAATCTTACCAAGTGTAAGCATTGCTTTTGCTTATATGAAAATAAAAAAAGCGAGTCTGGTTTATAACCGAACTCGCTTTTTTTGTAGTATTAAAACTCTAATATAAAAGAACAATCTATTTTATATTGTTCATCAAGAGTTCTTTTTATTGAAGATTGTTTATTGTGATAATAATGCGTAATAGGAAAGTCTGAACCAAAATACATTCGATGTTTAAATCCGGCTGCACAAATTGCTTTGTATGAATCTGCAGGACAAAAAGCTGTATCGCCGGTAAGATTTTTGTATTTTGAAAAAAGTTCGATTATTGGTTTTGAATCTTTACAGTGAGCAAGTTGTACAGAAACAGTCGGAAAATTAGCAAACCATTTTTCAAATTGTAAGGGATTATCATACTCTGAAACTCCTGTATGAATAAATAAAGGAATGTTCTTATCTTTCGCAAAACAAAAAATGAGTGAAAGTAAATCAGAAAAATCTTTTGTCCATGAATGTACTCCCGGATGTAATGCTATTCCGGAATAATTGAAATCAGAAAAGATTTTGTCTAACGAAATAGATTTTAGAACAAGCGGATCTGCCCAGTATAAAATATTTATTTTAATATTTATTCGGTTCGCAAAGTTTCTCACATCTTTCAATTCGTTACGAACGGCAAAATAAAAATCTTTTGCATAGTTTCCGTTGTCGAATCTTGGCGTAAGATAAGCTAATGTTGCTTCTGTAATTCCATTGTTTTTTAAAGTTCTTAAAACTTCATGATAATCATAATAAACTTCATTAAATTGACCAATGTGAGTGTGATAATCGTGCATATTAATATCATTGTATAAATCATAAAAGAAACGATGGTTTGTAAGACATTAAAAAAGCTAACGTTTAAACCATCGTATTCCTTACAATATCATTTTCCTATTTTTTTAATTGAGTTTCTCGCCAATCTAAAACAATTTGTTTATTTTTTGCAGCAACTGCACAGAAGTGTCTGTTTATTTCTAAAGGATTTCCTGTTGGACTTTCGTTTGCGTTTCGAACAAGACAAGGTGCACAGAAAGCCGCTTTATCACATTTGCAACATTCTCCGTTACCTAAATCTTTCATTTTTAAACCACGAAGCCATTTTATTTTTTCTGAATTATCCCAAATATCTTGTAAAGAAGACTCATTTAGATTACCTAAAACCATTTCTTGCCAACCGGCACAAGGATAAACATTTCCGTTTGCAACCATACAACAAGAAGAAATTCCTACTCCGCACAAGCGACGTTCCGGATTAAATTGATTTTCATTACAGCGTTGAATAAAATCCGGCGACACAATCGCTTTTTGATATTCTTCATCTTCTAATGTTATTTGTTTGATGACTTCACCGGCTTCCGCAACTGAAAGGCGATTTGCGAGATTTGAAGTTTCATGATTGAACTCTGCCATCATGATATAATCAGTTTGAGCTCTGATTTTGTGTTCCTGACACCATTTCATTACATCTTTGTAGTCATCTTTATTTCCTTTCATTGTTGGGCAACTTACATGAAGAGGGATATCGTTTTCTATCAATTTAAGAATTGCATTTTTAGTTTTTTCAAAACTTCCTTTTACAGTTGTGATTGCGTCGTGATGTTCCGGAATCATTGAATACAAAGACACCTGAACGCTTGAAACATTTCCTTCTTTTATAATTTGAATAGTCTCATCATCAAGAAGTGTAAGATTTGAAAGTATATTCACATAAAAATCATATTTCTTTGCCGCACGCAAAAATTCTTTAAAATGAGGATGACACATTGGCTCGCCGCCACTTAATGTTACAGACAAAACTCCCATTTTACTCAGTTGCTCCAATGTGCTGTAATACAGTTCATCTGTAATATCAAAAAGTTTTAAATCATGCGGAATATAGCAATGAACACATCTTTCGTTACACCGAGAAGTAAGTTCTATCTGAAATTGTGTCAAATGCGGCTTGTCATCAAAATGTTTTTCCAAAAACTCTTGTGTATCGGAATCGGCTCGTTGAATTGTCGGGGTAAAATCTTCACGAATTGTTTTTGGTTGAATCTGATTATATGTAAAGCCAATATCTTTGGCGTTAAGTTCTTCTTTAGTTTCACCTTTGATTATAAAACCGTCTTGTATTAATGTTTCATAAAATTCTTCGGCGTCTTTTTTGATTGTTTCTTTATCAACGTCTACGAATGATTTTATGATTTTATCGGCAAGTTGGTCTAATGTTTGACCTTCACGACTGAGGGCACAAAGAAAAACTGCACCGCTTTCGTTTACCATTCTGTCATTCCAAATCCCTGTTGATGTAATGTATCCCATTCCGTCGTAGTTACGGATATAAGTGTCTTTTTTTTGTTTATAGAACATTTAATTTTCCTTATCTGTTATTTCATCTTTAATAAGACCATTCATAACAGCATCATTCTTCATTAAAGATATTGTACCTGTTATTTCGTCTGTTGAAAGATTAAAAGTCTTTAAATACTCTGCTGCTATATTCATCAACTTATCCATATCTTCTTTTGTAATCATATTTTTTCTCCCATAAAATAAAGCAGAGGTATAAAAAATATCCTCTGCTTGAAAGTTTAATCGCAAGAACGTTTATTTTGTTCTTTCACAACTGATACAACTGTATGGTGGAAAGTTACTAGAACCTCTATTTTGTGCAGGGCATCCTGCTGCATAACTTCCTGTAGAAGCGTTTTGTGCGATTACTTGTGGTTTTGTGTAAGCCATGTTTTTTCTCCGTAAAAAAATATTTTTTTTAACAATCAACGATTGTTTTAACTCTAAAAGCAACTCTTTTGAGTCAAGTAAGATTGTACTTTAGTATTTTTATGTTGTCAATTAATTTTTATATCATCGTATATTAATATTAGATATGAGGTTGCTATGCTTGGTGAACGAATTAAAAATTTAAGGATGAATAAGAGTCTAAGTCAGGTTGATTTAGCTAAATGTCTTTGTGTTACTAAGCAAAGTGTTTCAAATTGGGAAAATGAAAATATTATGCCTTCAATTGAAATGCTTATAAAAATAGCGAATTATTTTAGTGTATCTACTGATTATCTCTTAGGTCTGTCTGAAAAACATACTTTAAATACGGACGGACTTTCTGATTTACAAATATCCCACATTCAAACTATAATTGATGATATTCTTCAATAAAGGCACTTTTGAACGAAAGATAAAATGCTATCGGAAAAATAAAAAAAGCGAGTCAGGTTTATAACCGAACTCGCTTTTTTTGTAGTAAAGAAAGTTAATTATTTATTAACACGGAATTTTTCATTACCGTTTTTGATAAAATCAACAATTTGGTTTGCTGCTGCAATACCTGCGTTGATATTTGCTTCTGCAGTTTGAGCTCCCATTTTTTTAGGAGTAGAGAAGTAACGTCCTGCGAATTTTTCAGCCATTTCAGCGTTGTTTGCAGGAGGAATATCAGTAACATATTTGAAATCTGCACGTTCTTCCATCAATTTTACCATGTCTGCTTCGTTGATAACTTCTTTTCTTGCTGTATTAACAAGCATTGCTCCGGCAGGCATTTTTGATAATAAATCATAGTTGATAGAATTTTTAGTTTCGTCAGTTGCAGGAATGTGTAATGATACAACATCACAAGTTTTATATAATTCTTCAGCTGAAGCAACAACTTTTACGCCGTCAGCTTCGATTACGTTTGCAGGGCAGAATGCGTCGTAAGCGTAAATATCCATTCCGAAACCTTTTGCAATACGAGCAACATTTTTTCCTACATTACCGTAAGCATGAATTCCTAATTTTTTACCTTTCAATTCTGTACCTGATGTTCCGTTGTAGAAATTTCTTACAGCGTAAACCATCATTCCCAATGCAAGTTCTGCTACTGCATTTGAGTTTTGTCCCGGAGTATTCATTACACATACTCCATTTTTTGTTGCAGAATCAAGATCTACGTTGTCATAACCGGCACCAGCACGAACAACTATTTTTAAATTTTTTCCGGCTGCTAAAACTTCTGCGTCAACAATATCACTGCGAATAATTACTGCGTCAACGTCGGCAACAGCATCTAAAAGTTGTTTTTTATCTGTATATTTTTCGAGAAGTACCAGCTCAAATCCTGCGTCATCGATTACCTTTTTAATTCCGTCTACCGCAACTTTTGCAAACGGTTTTTCTGTAGCTACTAAAACTTTTGCCATAATAATGTCCTCCATTTTTATTTAATGTTTTTTCCTGTAATGTAGAAAAAACGACATTTTATTATCAAAAAAAACTGTATTAGTCAATGTAGATAAAAATTAATAACTTTATGAAAAAAACATTGATTGATTAATTTTGTGTTCGTATTTTGCAAAAGAGTTATCTTTGGTAAAAGGAAAAATCAGCTGTAAGGTTATCGAGTCGCATGGATGAATAAACAGCTTATTTCTATTTAAAACATTATCATTTATTGCATTAGAATAAAAAAGCTGTTCGGTCGTGAAGTAATGTCTCCGATTTTTTTTAATATACTTCTTTTCCGAACAGCTTCTTTTATAGTACGGTACAAAAAGTCATTCTGAAACAATTTCGAAATGACACTGTAACTTACCAGACAGTTTTATTTCTTTCTTTCGATTTTTTCAAATCCGGTATAAGGAACTAAAACTTTAGGAATTGTAACACTGCCGTCTTCGTTTTGGAAGTTTTCGAGTATAGAAATAATTACACGAGGAACGGCAACAACAGTTCCGTTTAACATATGTGCGATTGTTCTTTTACCTTCTTTATCTTTGAATTTAATATTCAAACGACGAGATTGGAAATCTGTACAGTTTGAAGTTGAAGTAATTTCTCCGTAACCGCCACGTCCCGGCATCCACGCTTCAAGATCGTATTTTTTATATGCCGGATTTCCTAAATCACCGGTAGCGATGTTTAGTACATGATAAGGAATACCTAAAGATTGATAAAGTTCTTCTTCAATTCCACGTAAAGTTTCAAGCATTTCAACTGATTTTTCAGGATGACAGATTATGAACATTTCAACTTTACTGAATTGGTGTACACGGTAAAGCCCTTTTGTAGCTTGTCCGGCAGCACCGGCTTCTGTTCTGAAACAGTGACTGAAACCAACCATTTTAATAGGAAGTTTGTTTTCATCGATAACTTTATTTCTGTATATTCCGCCGAGTGTAATTTCTGCGGTACCAACCAAACATTGTTCTGTATTTTCTATAGAGTAGATATTTGTCTCGGCTCCTCTCGGGCTGAATCCGATACCTTCAAGTATAGATGCTTTGGCAATATCCGGAGTCAAATAAGGAGTAAAACCTTTTTTTACCAGGAAATTAAGACCGTATTGTACAAGAGCTAATTCCAGTAATGCACCTTTGTTTTTTAAATAATAAAATTTATTACCGGAAACATCCGAACCGGAATCGAAATCGATAATATCAAGCTCTTCACCAAGAGTAACATGATCTTTTGGCTGGAAAGAAAATTCCGGGATAGTACCGACTTTTTTGATTTCGATACTTGCTTCTTCGCCGCCTATAGGTGAAGTTGGGTCTGTCATGTTCGGCAATTTCATTGCTTCTTCAATGTATTGAGTATCGATTTTTTTGCTTTCTTCTTCGATTTCTGCAATTTTAGCTTTTAATGTTTTACCTTCTTCTACTAATTTTGCACGTTCTTCATCTGTAAGCTTTTGTTTCATTTTTGCTGCGTTGTCATTGCGTGCTTTTCGTAACTCATCTATTTCTAATTGCAATTCATTTTTTTTCTTATATAAATCAACTACCAATTGAGCGTCAGCTTTTACGCTTCTTTTTTCAATATTTTTTTGAACTTCTTCTATATTATCTCGAACGAATTTAATATCTAACATTCTAAGACTCCTGATTCCGTAAATTTTTAGTGGATTATACATTAAATCAGTTTTATTTTAAAGCTTTTCTTGCTGTTCATTTGCATAAAAAAAGAGATTGTCAGGTAAAATCTGTTGTGTAATTAAGGATTAAATATTTGAATTTCTATACCAAAACGGAGTTGAGATCTGTCCCTGTTGTTGTTTTACGGATATAAAAAAAACCGACCGGTATAAAACCTGTCGGCTAAATGTCTAATCGTAAGTTTTATTTATTCAGAAGGAAAAGCGGAATATTCTTGAGATTGATTAGTTTCATTTGTAAGAAAGAAATCATCGTAATAAATCATAAAAGACATCGGTTGATAATAAGTATTTTTTATTACGTTGACGTTTTGCACATTTTCATGTTGAAAAGTTTTTTCTTGTACCGGTGTTGATGGCGGTGTTTCGGCAATTATAGGTTCTTGCTTTTTATTGTAAAAACTTGATAATTGAAATAATGACATTCCAATTAGAATACCGAAACAAGCTGCGGCAACCAATCCTGCCAATTCAAATAGTTTCTTTTGATTTCTTTCGTTTTTAGAATTAATTGCTATTGGATCCAGATTAAATGGAACTAAATTGTTTTGATTAATAATTAAATTTTTGTAGATTAACAAATCTTCCTTGAAATTATTGCAATTTTTGCAAGCTGAAAGGTGTTTTGTTAAACCTTGTTCTTCGTCTTTATTTAACTGATTATCGATCCAAAAATGTAGTTTTGTTCTGGCTTCTTTACATTTCATCAGTAAATCTCCTTCAGTTTAATTTTTTTTATTAAAAGTTCTCGTCCTCGAATTAATCTGGATCTGAAAGCCGGAAGTGAGATATTCATAATACGTGCTCCTTCCTCGTAAGAAAGTCCGTCATAATCAACAAGTACTATCGGAATACGATAAATATCGTCTAACTCGTCGATAGCTTTTTTTACAGAAAGTATTAAATCAACATCTTTTGATTTTACACTTACATTTTCATGAAGTATTGCCGTACGTGAAGACAATCTTTTTTTCTTTCTGTACTCATCTATAGATCGATTGACGGTCATTCTGTATAAATAAGTATAATAACTGCACGATTTTTCAAAAGTTTCCAAAACATGAGAAAACTTAATGAAAACTTCTTGTACTACATCTTCAGCTAATTCAGTATCTTTAACAATTCCATGTGCTAAATTTACCAGTTTATGCTTATATTTCTTATGCAATTCAGCAATAAGCTTATCATTTTTCAATTTATTATAATTCCTCAATTTTTATAATTAATAACAATTTTATCTAATTGATTATTTATCTCTAAACTTTCTTTGAGAATAATTTTTTGAATCTTTTTTTTCATTGTGTCTGTTTTTATCTTTTGGACATTTATTTTTTTGTTCACAAAAGTTTATATTCTTGGGAAATTTTTTCTTGAATATTTTCCATTGATCTTCAGTCAATAAATCTTTAATTTTCAAATCTCTTTCAAGGAAAGCAATTAAAATATTGCTTTCGTGTTTTTTTCTGATTTCAATAAGTTCTTTTAATCTGTTAAAATCATAATTTTCAGTTAGCATTACTTCGTCAAAGTCCAGTTTATTACGTTCTAATTCCAACATTATCAAATCTATTTTCTTCTTATATTCATCTGCAATTTTGTTTATTTGAGATGATTGCTCTTCTGAAAGATTTAAAAAACGTAAATCAAGATCTTTTCCATGAAAAGGGCGTTTGTTCAGTTCGTGTGGTGGTTTGTCAAATTTCGGCGGCATAGCTTGAATTGTAATCGGTAATGTAAATAGTAAGATTGCGATAGGTAGGAAAGTTTTTTTCATCATTTTAAACTCCTTGTTTTTTTAGATGTTTCTTATACGAATAATTTTCAATTAAAATTGCAGATAAACATTTTTTTTATTCAAAAAGGCTTAAAATAAAAAAAATGACGCTTTTTCAAGCGTCATTTCCCCCTCCCTAATTATAAAAAGCAGAAGTTTTTTTTCTCCCCGCAAAAAAAAAACTTTGCTGTAATAAGGCTATGTTAATTAAACAAAATCAACTATTTCTTGAAGTTGCTTTATAGCTTCTTTGGAATAATCTTTTAATTTTTTGTTTTCCAGAGTTCGAGCATTTTCATTACGAGATAATTTGTTGTAATTTTCCGGCTCTTCTACAATAGGATAATCAGCGAAAAGTTTTAAAATTTCCTCTAAACGTTTTTCTAAAGATTCTTTATTATTTCCGGTAACTTCTATTTCAAGATATGGATTTCTTAAATCATTAAATTTTGACAATTCAATATTTACATCGTTATGAGTAAAAAGAGTTGTAGTTTTTATATTGTAATAGAAAATATAAAAACCTTCGGATAAAAATTTTGCAATAGAACGAAAAGTTTCTTCTTCACATTCATATTCGTATTCAATATTTTGCTCGATACGATTGACTAATGTTTTATTTTTTAATGTGACAACATATTTTTGATTATCAAGAATACGCAATCTGATAAATTGGAAATCTTCTTCAGGAATTTTTAATTCTGTCAGTTTGTTTATAATTTCAATATTTTTCTTTGAAATCTTGTGAGTACCGTCGGAAATTACTGGACACCACGGATCTTCGTTTTCAGTCCACCAAAACCCCATTTTTACAGAAGTATTGATTTTTTTGAATTCATTTTCAAGCAAATTAGCGACTGAATCATAGTTAAGAACTTTGAATTTTTTTTCAATTTCAAATGACATAAAATTAAAATTTCCTTGCTTAAAGTCTGTTTTATGGGACTTTCAGAGAAAAAACATTATTTTCAAATGTGAATTCACAAAAGTCGTGATTCTTATAACTATTTGAATTCTGCTTGTCAAATGATTTTTTAAAATAATCTGAAAAAATTTTTTGGTACCTTTTTTTATCTCATTTCATTGACGACACTTTTATATTTTTTTATAGTCTTTTCATCATAATTAAATAGAAGAGGAAGAATATGTCAAAAAAACCTTATGTTCTTATTATCAGAGATGGCTGGGGATATAACCCGGACTTTAGATACAATGCTGTATATAATGCAAAGACTCCTAATCATGATAAATATGTGAAAGATTATCCGACAGCTTTAATTGTTCCGTCAGGTGAAAATGTAGGTTTGCCGTCCGGAAATCAAGGTTCAAGTGAAGTCGGACATTTGAACATGGGAGCCGGTCGTGTAGTTTACCAATCTTTAGTTCGTATCAGTAATACAATATTGAACGGAGAGTTTTTTAAGATTAAACCGTTTTGGGATGTAATGAATAAAGTTAAAGAAAAAGGTTCTACTTTACACCTTTGGGGCTTGGTACAAGACCAAGGTGTTCATGCTCACAATGAACATTGTGTGGCTCTTTTGGAGCTTGCAGCAAAAATGGGATTAAAGAAAAATCAAGTAGTTATTCATGTATTTTCAGACGGTCGTGATACTCCGCCTAGAAGTACCGAAGGATTTATTCAAGTTTTGGATGAAGCTACAAAAAAATACGGTGTAGGTGTAATAGGTTCTATCGTAGGTAGATACTATGCAATGGACCGTGATACAAATTGGGACAGAATTAAAATCGCTTATGATATGCTTACTACAGGTGAGGCTCCTAAGTTTGATAATATTTTTGCTGCTGTAGCTGATGCTTATGCAAAAGATGAAAACGATGAGTTTATTAAACCTCGTATTACACCGGATTTTGCACCTGTATCAGATAACGATGCTGTGATTTTCTTCAATTATCGTTTGGACAGAACTCGTGAAATGACAAAAGCTTTTGTTCTTGACGGATTTAATGAATTTGAAACAAAAGATATTAAGAATCTTGATTATGTATGTTTTACTGAATATTACGACGGTGTAGCTACATCATCGAGAGCGAATGTACAAATTGCGTTCCCTAATGTTGAGCTTACTAATTTGTTTGGTCAATATCTTGCAGATAACGGTAAAACTCAATTGCGTATAGCTGAAACTGAAAAGTTTGCTCACGTAACATTCTTTTTTAACGGACAATCTGATGTTCAATTTGCAAGTGAAGAGAGAATTTTAGTTCCTTCACCAAAAGTTGAAACATATGATTTACAGCCTGAAATGAGTGCTTATGAAGTAAAAGATAAAGCTGTAGAGGCTATTAACAGCGGAAAATATGATGTCGTGATATTAAATTATGCAAATCCGGACATGGTAGGACATACCGGTGTTTATGATGCAGCCGTAAAAGCTTGTGCTGTAGTAGATGAATGTGTAGGTGCTGTAGTAGATGCTGCATTGGCAAATGATGGGGTAGTTCTTGTAACTGCAGATCACGGAAATGCAGAACAAATGGTTGACTACATCACAGGTAAACCAATGACTTCACATACAACAAACCTTGTGTGGTTGTCACTTATTTCAAATCGTCCGGAATTACAAAAGGACAAAATTCGCTTGAAAGTAACAGGCGGACGATTGGCTGATTTAATTCCTACAATGATTGAATGTATGGGAATGGAAAAACCGGCAGATATGGACGGAGAGTCTTTAATTTGTAAATTGGATTAATTCCATTAAATAAGAAAAACGTCGGATTTAAAAAGTGAAAATAACTTTTATCAGTCCGACGTTTTTTATTTCTTTCAGTTTAATTATAAACGGCAATAATTAATTACTTGCATTTGTAATCATTTCTAAAATAGTAGCTTTAGGTTGAACTCCGATTACTTTATTTACGATGTTTCCGTTTTTAAATAGAATTAATGTCGGAATGCTCATGACGCCGAACTTTGATGCAAGAGCTTGCTCTTCATCTACATTTACCTTGCAAACTTTTACATCTTTGCATTCTTCGGCAATCTCATCAACAATCGGAGAAAGCATTTTACATGGACCGCACCACGGAGCCCAAAAATCTACTAATACGAGTGCTTTGCTTTTTTCAACTTCAGCTTCAAAGTTTATTTCGTTTAATTCAGTAATTGCCATTTTTACTCCTTACTTTATGTATTTGTTTAATAGATAAAAAGAAGCGGAGGTAAAACTCCGCTTTTTTACTTATTTTTTATCTTTATTTTTTGATTTTGCTTTTTGCATCATTTCGCCGACACGTTTTGCTTGCAATCCAAAAACTTCAAGTTGTGCTCTGATAATCTGTGGATATGGATTTCCGTCAGATTCGATAGCTAAGTATGGTAAAGGCATGTCTGCCGGCAAATCTTTGAGTTCTTCACCAAATACACTTCTGTTTGTTACTGCACGTTTTCCGGCTACAGTCATGTTGTTTTTCAAAATCGCTTCAGCCATTCTTGTTTGTAAACATGCGAAAGGCCCTAATGAGATAATTCCGCATGACTCTTGCAAACATTCTTTTAAACCGCCGGCAATAGTCAATCCGATGTCACCGATTAGCTTAGGATGAACAAGCGGATTAGCTGTTTCCATAGTTTCGGCAATGTCAATAGGGTCGTATTCATACAATGAAGAATTTGCAAAAATCTTTTTAATATCCTTTTCAATTCCGTGTTGAACTTTTCGCTTCATAAAGAAGAATATTCTTTCCCACAAAGTAAACTTCACATTACCGTAATTTTTCATTTGCGTATAATCGACGTAGTATAACCATTCAATTAATGGTGTGATTTTTGCCACAAATCCCATATCAGCCAAAGTATTTTCGATATTTTGACGGCTGAATTGTTCGTTACGAACATACATTTCACCTGTAATTGTTACACGATTTGCTTCGTGGATAGTCTTTGTAAGTTCTATTTTTTCAAGTTCTTTAGCTGTTGATTTTAATTGTTTCATCAGCGGAACTTTGCTTTCGCCGGATAATGATTTCAAAATTTTAGCCCATTCAGCTTCAAAGACTTCCATACCTTTTGCTCTGTTTTTTGATAATGTCAGTACAGCAGAATGAAGTTGTTCAAATACATCACCGACAATGAACGCTTTCCAAACATTAAGTAACGGTAAAAGCCCCATTCCGGCGAAACCTTTATCAGATTGCAATGTTAAGATTGCAACATCTTCGATATGATTTTTTTCCAGCAGCTTTTTAAAACCTACTTGATATTGTTCTACACGACACGGAGCTGGGTCACCTACAATAAAGAAGGCTACTTTTTCACCAGGACGGCGACGTGTTTTTATATATTTCATCAATGAACCGGCAAGTACTATATAAGGTAAACACTCTTTACAACCGGAATTAGCTTTACCTATACCAAGTGATTCAACATCAGGGTAATCTACCATATCCGCATGATAGCCGTCTTTACGCAAGGCATTTACACCGCCTTCAGTCAAATATCGTCCCATAATCGGGAACAAGAATGTAACATTAGGATCTTTAATGTCCCAAAGTTTTCCCTTTGAATCTTTTAACCAAACTTTTGTACCTTTTTGAACGATTTCTGCAGCTTGGAATTTTTCATCATCTTTTACGGCACCTGTAGCTTCCAACTGGCGATAATAACGGATAATGTCAAGAGCAGCTTCGATTCTGGTATCAAGCCCGACGTCTGCTGTATGACTGTCAAGTTCAAGAGTTAATGACGGTTTTTTACCCATTTCATCACGGAAATACGGCACGATAAAAGAATCTGGACCGCAACTGAAATTAGTAACGTAAGTAGAGAATAATTGCGGATTTGCTTTAACATATTTTGCAACTTGGAGTGCAATCTTTCCGATTCCCCAGTGCATGTGCAAACCTAAATCTTGTGTTTCAAAAGGAATAAAATCGTAAGGAATAACTTTGATTCCGCGAGATGCAATTTTATGAGGAATTCCCATATTTGCTTCACGAGCCAAAGCATTATACCAACGACCTTGAAGTACAATCGCAAAGTCATCCGGATTCTTTTTCAAATCATCGATAGCTTCTTGTCCGAGTTTACGTGCTTTTGCAAAATAAGCATTCATTTGTTCTTCAGCAAACTTAAATGCATCTACCGCAGATTTGTGATTTACACCGATAGATTCCGCAACTTTAACAAATTCATCACAAGTAGATTGTACGTGTTCTTGGAAGTCGATAATAGGAATAAGCATTTCCGGGATTTCAACATCTTTAAATGCTTGTTTTAAATAATACGGCTCGCCTTGTACAAAAACACATGCTTTGTTGTTTTCTGCATTTCCGTGTACAGGAATGTGCATTATGTGCGGCATAAAAATATAATCAGGTTTACGCTTTAGTAAATCGTCAAATGCACCGTGTGCGATTTCTGCCGGATAACAGAATGCAGCTTTACGCTTTTCACGGCCTTCGAGAGTGACAGAGTCGGAAAGAATAACTTTATATCCGAGTTGATCCCAGAAATGGAAATACAAAGGATAAAGCATGTTGGTCAAGAACGTTCTGTTTATACCGATAACTTTAGAATTTTCATTTGCCAATCCGCACGGTTTTGCAAATTCTTCAAACAGCATTTTTTCACGTACAGCTGCCAAGTCTAGCTTTTGGGCATCGTATTCCACATTCAAACGCATATTGTAATATTTGTTACATGCACCGCCGAACGGGATTTTTTCGCCTTCAAGTTCCATCATGTTGATTTGACATTTTCTGTCACATCTTTCTTTTCCGCCTGCACAAGTAAATGACGGAAGATATTTTATTTCACGAGTATATAATGTTTTAAGGTCAAACTCTTTTTCTTCAAGGAAGTTTTTTTCCAATCGTTTTTTAACTTCGTAAGCACAACCGAAAGCTCCCATTAGACCCGGATCCGGCGGTACAATAATCTTAGTATTAAGTAATGAAGCCATCGCTGTAGGAACAGCTTTATCACGACAAACTCCACCTTGCATAAAGATTTTTTTACCGTAAGGACGAGCACCGCGTACACGGTTGTTGTAGTTTAGACAAATAGAGTAAACAAGTCCGGCTACAATGTCGTTTTTATTGATTCCCTCTTGTAATGCAGTAGCAATATCTGAAGATATAAATGCAGAACATTGGTCGTTAAAGTTTGGCGGTTGAGTAGATGCAAATGCCATTCCTACGATTTGCGGAATATCTATATTTAATGCTTCTTTTGCAGCCTCTTCCAAGAAACTTCCTGTTCCGGCAGAACAAGCTTCGTTCATTGCGTAGTCGGAAGGAATGCCTTGAGTAACATAAGTATATTTTGCGTCCTGACCGCCGATTTCAAAAATCGTATCAACATCCGGATCAAAATAAACGCTGGCAGTAGCATGACAAATAATTTCATTATAAATAGCTTGTGTCATGGCGTGGATTCCGACGATATGACGACCGGAGCCGGTAGTTCCCATTCCTACGATTTTTACTTTAGTTCCGTTGAGTTGTTTTTCTATAGCACGATAACATTCTTTTGCGGCTCCGATAGGGTCACCGTTTGTTCGCAAGTAACAATCTGCCAAAATAGCATCGTCAGATTTTCTCATCAAAACAGCTTTCGTAGTAGTAGAACCGATATCTACCCCTAAAATACAAATGTCGCCTTCTTTTGCAGTACCACGTTGCGGATCTTTAAACTCTACAAGATGTTCAGCTTCCGTTAAAGGTCTTAAAAAATCAAAAGATGAAACGTCTTCTTTAAAAAGGTTTTCTGCGTGGAATGCTATAGTCTCATGTTCGTTTGCCCAGACAGCTGCACCGTAAGCTTCGAAACAATCGCTGGCATCCGGAATGTACAAATCATCGACACTTTGACGAACACATTCTACAATAGGGCGAACTTTGGAAATTCCACCTGTTAATACAATGTTTTTTCGTTCCAATGATGTAAGCAATTCAGTAATTTTTGCAGCCATCATTTTACACAAACCGTCGACTACATGATTTTTTTCGATACCTTTATTAAGAGCATGAGTACAATCGGATTTACAAAATACGGAACAGCGACCGGAAATATTATAAGCATTATCAGCATTAAATTCTTTATCTATGACATCATCGATAGTAAGTGCCATTCGTCCGAGCTGTTGCAAGAAAAATGCACCTGTACCGGAAGCACATTTATTTCCGGTAAATACGTTTTTGATTTTTCCGTCTTTTCCCATTTGGTAAACAAGAATTGTTTCACCGCCGGCACTTACTAAAGCTTCATAATTGCTGTTATCTTTGATTAATACTTTTGCAGCGTACTCTACAGCTTCCGGTTCTGTAATAGTAGTAAGATTAACAAAGTTTTTAAACTTTCGTCCGGTAACAGCAATTCTGTTAATTGATGAAATATCAATATCTTTCAAGATATTTTGCAACCCTTTTTTTGAATCACCGTCATGAAATATTTTTTTTCTGCATATTTCATTTATTTGATTTTTGTCGGTAAATTCCAACACTACAGCCGAAACCGTAGACGCACCGACACAAACACCTAATGTTTTCATTTTCTACCAATCCTCTAACTTTTTTGTATGACAAAATGTCAAAATTAACGTTTTTATAGAACAAAAGATGTTTAATGTAAAGTTATAAAAATTACTTGACGGATGATTTTACATCTGAATCTGCGGAAAATAAAAAAAGCACAACGGAAAATATTTTCACATTGTGCTTTGTAACGTTTAGTTATTTAATAATAAAGTAGTTGCGGCATTTATGAAATAATTATTGTCAGAATTGCTTACCGTAGGGTATGCAGCATAAATTTTACCAGATTTATAATCTCTCATATATATAACGTATTTTACTTCAGATTTAGGATTATTAAGAGCTGAACGAGGAATTGCTATTGCACATTGTCCGCCTTCCATTACTTTAAAATTAATATATGAAGAATCTGTTTCTATCCATTTATTATTATTGATTTTGTAAAAAGCGGGTATGCCTGAAGTTTCAGAATCAAATACTATTCTTACGAAATGTGTCAATGCTTGACTATTTATTGTCAATGTAGGTTGATTCTCATTTCCAGCCTGATCTATTCCATCGAGTTTGTATATACTTGGAGTGCTATCAGCATCAGACCATATTGCGATACACAATGCCGTAATTTTGTTTTTTTCTTTATCATAACAAAATTGTTGTTCATTTTTTTGATCCAAATATCCAAAATAAATAAAATTATTATCAGAATGAGCGTAAATATTTTTTCCGTCTATACCTTCATCACCTGTTACTTTATAAGCTGTACTTAAGACATCTCCTAAACTTATACTTGGTATTTGCCATGTTACGGTAGTTGGGGTTTCTTTAGATTGCCACTCAAAATTGTTTTCATCATATTCACTATTTTTGCCACCGATGACTTTTAGTGTGTAAGTTTCATTAGCAACAAGATTTTCTATTTTTATTGGTGTAGTTGATTCTAAAACATCGCTCCATTCATCAGAGTTGAGGCAATATTTATAATAATCGCATTCGCTGACAGTAATATCAAAAGTAGTATCAGAATCTAAGGATTGCGGAATTTCCGATAACACGGCAACCGGAGTTTCTACTACTGTCCAGTTGAAAGTTTTGTCGGTTGTTTCATCAAGAATATTTTTTCCGGTTACGGTCAGCGTAAAATCACCTGTTGTGTCATTACCTAGTTTAAATGCTCCGGCATTATTTGCTAAAAGAATGTCTGTTGTAGAATCTCCGCCGTCCAATGAATAAAAACAAGATTCTAAATTATCACCGGAAACGTCAATATTAATTTCTGTATCTATTTTAAAGATAGAACTTGAGATTCCTTTTATTCGCAATTTAGGGAAACAAGCGATTGTCCAAGAGAATACCTTTTCCTCACTTTTTACGCCGTCGATATTTTCAGCCCAGATTTTAAAGGTGTAATCTCCGTCTGTTAAATCAGCAAAATCTAAACTTTCTTCCTTTATTTCTTTAGATTCTTCACCCAATGAGTAATAGATTTTTATTGCATTTTCGCTATTGAAAGTAACAGATATATTTCTGGATGTAGAAATAACAGCTTTGTCTTCTAAATCTTTGTCGCTGTCGGGAATTTTGACAGCTAATTCTTTTATTACAGCCGGATCAGCTGCACTCCATACCGCATAAAGGTTGAGTGTGCCGCTTCCGGTTGCTAAATCAAAGTCTAATATTTCTTCGTCTTTGTATTTCTTGTCTGTTGCGTCCGAAGTTTCTGCCCAGCCGAGAAAATCATGGTATTCATCGGTAAATTCATTTTTGTTTAGTTTTAATTCTTCAATTCCGTAGTAAAAAGTCTGCTTTTTCATTTCGCCGGTCGCAGTTTCACAGTTTTTGTCGAATGTAACTGTGTATTTATTTCTGTTGTAATATAGTTTCAAAACAAGCTTACTGTCTGCTGAGACAGTTCCGCTTGTTATATTTTCAGGGTTTGTTTTATCAAAAGTAAAACCGTCGATACTTTCAGGTTGAGCCGTAACTTCTTTATCTGCAACATTTTGCAGAGTCTTATCTTTTGATTTTTCATAGGAAGACAAATCTTTTGTTTGAAGATAATATTCTATTGTGTAATCTATAGGATCACCTTCAATCCATACGGCATAAAGTGTTATATTTCCGTTATTTTCTGTTACCAAGTTTGATACAGAATAGCCGTCTGTAAAATCGGCTTCTGTTGCATTGGCAGTTTTTGCCCAGCCTGTAAAAACATATCCGGTATTAATAAATGAATTAGTCGATAATTTTGCAGAAACAGCATAATAAAAACTTTGCGGTTCCATTTCACCGGTGGCAGTTTCGCTGTTTTTGTCAAACGTAACAGTGTATTTATTTCTATTGTAATAAAGTTTGAGTTGTAAACTGTCGTCTTTTGCGACAATTCCTCTTGTAATATTGTCTTTGTGTGCTTCGTCAAAGGTAAATCCGGTGTAAGTTTTTATCTCTGTCGTTACTTCTGTTCCGACGATATTTTTACCGGGGATTTCTTCTTTTAGTTCATAAGATTTTAAATCTTTAGATTGGAGAAAGTAACTTGTATTATAAAGAGCTTCTTCTATAGGAAGGGGGTTATTTATATCATGGTGAATAGGTTGGTAAGTATCTGCTAAGAACGGATTGTGATAACAACCGGTAATAAGTGATACAAACAGCGGAATAAAAAGTTTTTTTATATTCATACATTCACTCCTTAAAATACAAATCCCAATGACTTCTTTGGTAAAAAGTAAGGCTGCCAAAAGATTTTTATTATATAAAAAAACTTTTGTACAGCCTTACTACTTTTAATAATATATAAAATTTCTTTATGCTTTTATAAGATCTTTTGCTTTCTGGAAAATATTTTCTTTGTTAATTCCGAAAACTTTTGCTAAATCTTCAGCTTTTGCTGAAATTCCGAAACGATCTACAGAAACGTGGTCGCCGTCAGAACCTATATATTTATACCAATAAGTAGACATTCCGGCTTCTACCATAAGTCTTTTCTTGATTGCTGCCGGCAGAACGCTTTCTTTGTATTCTTCAGATTGTCTTTCGAACAACATAGAAGAGAAGAAATTTACAACACGTACGGAATATCCTTCTTTTTCCAATAGTTCGGCAACTTGTAAACTAGGGAAAACTTCAGAACCTGTAGCCATAATAATCAAATCGATATTTTTATTTTTTTCTTTCTTGATTACATAAGCTCCGTGTTCTGCATTTTTGCAACTTTCGTATTTGCTGTAATCTATTACCGGTACTTTCTGACGAGTAGTAATAATTACACTTGGTGAAGTTTTTGATTTTAACGCAATTTCCCATGCAATTTTAGTTTCTTCAGGATCTGCCGGACGCATAACGTTTACATTTGGCATTAAACGTAAGTTTGTAAGATGTTCTACCGGATGATGTGTAGGCCCGTCTTCTCCTACGAATATAGAATCGTGAGAGAATAAGAAAATTGACGGAATACGCATTAATGCTGCCATACGAATAGACGGTGTCATATAAGTAGAGAAAGCTAAGAATGTTCCGCAAATCGGTAAAACTCCGCCGAATAAGTACATCCCGTTTATCATTGTTCCCATTGCGTGTTCTCTGATACCGTATTGAACATTGTATCCCAGATAATTATCGCTGCTGATTACGGAATTGTCTTTTATCATTGTCATAGTAGAACTACCGAGATCGGCACTACCTGAAACTACGTATTCAACATCTTTAAGGATTGCATTCAATACTGTATTAGCAGCATTTCTTGTAGCAATAGATTCTCCTACTTCAAAATGAGGTAAGTTTTTGAAACAGTTGTCCGGAAGTTGACGACGGAAAGTAATTTCCCAGTCTTCTTTTAATTCCGGATAAGCTTTTCCCCATGCAGTAAAAAGCTTTTTCCATTCTTCATGTTCTGCTTTCCATACTTTGCGACGTTCTTCAAAGTACGCTACAGCATTTGGATCTACATAGAAATCTTCTGTTACTCCCATTGCTTCTTTTGCAGCAGCAGCTTCGTCTGTACCTAAAGGTGCACCGTGACATTTATTAGTTCCTTGTTTTTGCGGAGCTCCTTTTCCGATTGTAGTGTTCATTACAATGATGACAGGTTTATTTTCTTCCAAACGAACATTTTCTGCTTGGTCAAACGCATTTTTTAATGAATCGAAGTCGTGAGCTTCACTTTCGATTACAGCCCAATTTTGAGACTCAAATCTACCGCGGATATTTTCCGTAAAACAAATATCCGTACTTCCTTCGATTGAAATTTTGTTGCAATCATAGATAAGAATCAAATTGTTTAATTTTAAATGTCCTGCAAGAGAACAAACTTCATAACTTAATCCTTCCATCAAATCACCGTCACCGACTAAACAGAAAATTCTGCTGGTCATAACAGGGAAACCTTCCTTATTATACTTTGCAGAGTGACGTTTTCCTGCCAAGGCCATACCGACAGCATTTCCGAGACCTTGTCCCAACGGACCGGTAGAAGTTTCTACACCCGGAGTCCAACCGTATTCCGGATGTCCCGGAGTATTAGATTTGAACTGTCTGAATGATTTTATATCATCAAGAGTTACGCCGTATCCGGCAAGATGCATTAAAGAATACAACAACATAGACCCATGTCCTGCCGAAAGAACAAAACGGTCACGATTTAACCAACTTAATTCTTCGGGATTATGGTGCATTACTTCGCCCCAAAGGTAAGCTCCTATATCAGCACATCCCAAAGGTAAGCCCGGATGACCGGATTTTGCTTTTTCTATAGCATCAATAGCTAAACATCTGATAGTTTTTGCTGACGCTTCCAATCCAGCATAATTCATTTTTTATCTCCTGCATATTTTGAATAATATTTTGCATATAATTTTATAAATCCACCGGATATTAACAAAAAAGACTCTTTTTTACAATCGAATCGCCGTAAAAGAATCGAGGTAATTGTAATAACTTGATATAATGTGATATTTTTAATTTTTATGTGAAGACCTTCACAAGATTGATTGACTGAACGAACAAGATAGATTATTATTATGATAATTTGTCTATATATAAGGATAATTTTATACTTTAATTTGTAAAATTGATTAAATCAATCAGATAAATTGAATTCATAAGAATTGTATTAAGGAGCAATTTAATGATTACTAATAAAAAAAGCATATTGCGTTTATCTAAATATAAAAAAGCATTAACCAGATTGCATTCAATGGGATTCAAAAAAGTTTTTTCGGACAATCTTGCCGACGCAATCGGAGTGACTCCGTCGCAAGTTCGTAAAGATTTTTCTATATTTGATTTATCAGGTCACAAAAAAGGCGGATATTTGATTGATGATTTAATCCATAAAATCAACAAAATTCTCGGAAAGGAAGAAGTTGAAAAAGTTATTATCGTAGGTTGCGGAAATATAGGAACTGCATTAATGCGTTATAACGGTTTTGAAAAAGAATTCATAAAAATAGTAGCGGCATTTGATAATAATCCTGCAAAAATTGATAATGATTCACAAATTCCCATCTTGCCTATAGAAGAAATGCACGACTTTATTATAAAGGAAAAAATCAGAACAGCAGTTCTTGCGGTGCCGGATCAAGCTGCACAGCATGTTGTAGATATTTTGGTAAATGCCGGAATAAAAGGTGTATTGAATTTTTCACCTTTATATTTGCGTGTACCGGAAGATTTCATTATTTCCAACGTTAATTTGGAAGTAGAACTGGAAGGCGTAATTTATTTTGTAAATGCAATGCCGACTTCTTCTGAAAAAGATTCTGAGGAAATTAACAATGAATAATGAATTTGTTTTGAAATTTAAATTCAAAAAAAGCGAATGGTTTTCTTGTGTGTTTTACAGTGATTTTGTTTTTACCGGGCGATTATTGCGTTATTTAATTCCTGTTTTGTTATTAATCTTTGTAGCTGGTTTTCAATATTTTCGTTATGGAAATGTCGGTAATGTGATAATGCTGTTCGGTGTTTTGCTTATTTATATCGGCTCCATAATCGTTTCTTTTTTGTTGACTGCAAATAAACAATTTAAAGAATATCACGCAAATGAAGAAGTGTGGCTGTTAAATGATACCGGCGTATCCGGGAAAATGTTTGGTGAAGATTTAAATTCAGTCTGGGAAGACGTTTTTAAATGCGAAATTACTAAAAAATTTATTTATTTATATATGAATGCGTTGTTACCTATTTATTTACCACGCAATGCTTTCAGTAAAGAAGCGTTTGACTTTATGGTAAAAAAAATTAACGGTGAATAATTAAATGTTTTGTAGAGTGACAAGTTCACTCTTTTTTTACTTCTTTTGGCTGTCGGTAGAAATACCGGCAGTTTTTTTGTCGGTTCAGTGTCAGACCTTTATTCTGAAATCGAATCAGAGCCTGTCCTTTGGTTGTAGATTGGAGATTGATAGACCTATATTTCATATTGGAATTAGGGTCTGGCACTTGATGTTGTAATAAAAAAAGACTGCAATGCTGAAAAACATTACAGTCTTAAATGATGATGTTAAAAATTAATAACTTACTTTATGGCGAAAGCCATAGCCATCCCGAATTCTTTATTTTCCGAATCGTGTATACTTAAAAAACTTTTTTGAATTCTTTATAATTGTCTTTACCAAATACCTCGTCTATTGCGAATTTTACAGAATCTGTACTCAAATCTTTATATTTAACTTTTATTTCTTCACCAATTGCATCTTGAAGAGTTATTTCTTTTCCGTCAACAGATTTTATTTTTACTGTCGTAGCATGTCCAAAATTATCAGACATAATAGCTTTGTCGTCAGAAGTAATTTCAACAGTAAATCCACCTCCATCCATTTCCCATTTACCAATCAAACCACATTCTACACCGGCAGCAGTACAACTGCTCAACATCATCATTGCGGCAATACTTATCATTGCCAAAACACTTAAAAGTTTTTTAGTCATAAATGACCTCCTTATTTTGTAAATTAAAATAACTTGTAAAAAAAAAAAAAAAACTGTCAACGAAAACTTGATTTAAAACAAAATCTTTTGTTTATTTACAAAGTCTTTTTTTACTTCTTTTGGCTGTCGGTAGAAATGCCGGCAGTTTTTTTGTCGGTTCAGTGTCAGACCTTTATTCTG
>JAGANG010000017.1 GCA_017624275.1 Spirochaetales bacterium
CAACGAAAACTTGATTTAAAACAAAATCTTTTGTTTATTTACAAAGTCTTTTTTTACTTCTTTTGGCTGTCGGTAGAAATGCCGGCAGTTTTTTTGTCGGTTCAGTGTCAGACCTTTATTCTGAATATGTATATAGGTCTGGCATTTTTTTTGACAGATTGAAGGTTGACAGGCTTGTATTCTGTATTGGAATTAGGGCCTGCCACCGGATGTTGTAATAAAAAAAGACTGCAATGCTGAAAAACATTACAGTCTTAAATGATGATGTTAAAAATTAATAACTTACTTTATGGCGAAAGCCATTGCCATTCTGAATTCTTTATTTTCAGAATTATGCATGCTTAAAATCATAGCTTCGGAAGCTGCATGTTTGAGTTTTACATTGTAAATATTTTTGTATTTTCCAGCTAAAATTGCTGATTTTGCAAAAGGAACAGAACAAAGTGACTGTACCAATATTCCGGCAAATCCGATTAAACCGCTACATATGTAAAAAACTATACTGACGATTGGATTTACAAGAAGCATTCCTAAGGCAATTCCGAGGAAAGCCGGAGTTCCCACTGTATACATGATACCTCCGCTGACCGCCATTCCGATACCTGTTTTTATAAATTTTTTGTATTTATACCAAACGTCTGCGGTATTTCTTGGGTTTACAGAATATTTTGCTGCAAAATCTTTTTCAGCTAAAGAAAACTCAGCTGAGTTAGAACTGAAATCCGGTGTTGCTTGTTGTTGTATTTTCTGTTCAGTCTGAACTTCTGTAGAAATATCATTTGCAAACATTGCAACAGCAGAAAATAAAGTGATTAAAATAACACTTAAAAATTTTTTAGTCATAAATGACCTCCTTATTTTGTAAATTAAAACAACTTGTAAAAAAAAAAAAAAAACTGTCAATGAAAACTTGATTTAAAACAAAATCTTTTGTTTATTTACAAAGTCTTTTTTTACTTCTTTTGGCTGTCGGTAGAAATGCCGGCAGTTTTTTTGTCGGTTCAGTGTCAGACCTTTATTCTGAATGTGTATATAGGTCTGTCATTTTCTTTGACAGATTGGAGGTTGACAGACTTGTATTCTGTATTGGAATTAGGGTCTGTCACCGAAGAAAACAAATTAATGAATAAAACCTTTTATTGTATTGCCGTTTTTTTTGTGTTAATTTATGCCTGATTTTTCTAAGGAGCTGTTTTTATGCAAAACGAAATCTTTTTGATTAAAATTTCCGGCGAGGATAAACCCGGACTTACTTCGGCGATTACTGCGATTTTAGCTGAAAATAATATAAATATATTAGATATGGGGCAGGCGGTAATTCACAATACACTTTCTTTGGGAATTTTAGCAGAAATACCCGTTGAGGCTAATTCTAACCGTTCAGTGTTAAAAGATTTATTGTTCAAAGCATATACATTGCAAATTCATATTGATTTTGAAGTTATTACTCCGGAAAGCTATGCCGACTGGGTAAATTTGCAGGGAAAAGACAGATATATTATTACAATGCTTGCAGAGAAAATTACTGCACAACAAATTTCGGAAGTGACTGAAATTATTTATAAACAAGGTTTAAATATTGACCTTATTACACGTCTTTCCGGACGAGTACCTTTGTCCGACGTGAATACTCATCAACATACAAGAGCATGTATTGAACTTTCCGTTCGCGGAAAACCTAATGATACTCAACAGGTAACAGCCGGATTTCTTGAAATTTCACAAAATTACGGACTTGATATTGCATTTCAAAAAGATGATATATTCCGTCGTAATCGTCGGCTTGTGTGTTTTGATATGGACTCAACTCTTATTCAAACAGAAGTAATCGTAGAATTGGCAAGAAAACACGGAGTAGGTGATAAAGTTCATGAAATTACGGAATCGGCAATGCGTGGTGAAATTGATTTTAAAGAAAGTTTTCGTCGCCGTGTAGCGTTGCTGGAAGGTTTAAGTGAAGATGTAATGAAAGATATTGCCGATAATTTACCGATTACAGAGGGGGCTGACCGACTTATTACACAGTTGAAAGCACTTGGGTATAAAATTGCAATTCTTTCGGGCGGGTTTACATATTTCGGAAAAACTTTGCAAAAGCGTTTCGGGTTGGATTATGTATTTGCAAACGAGCTTGAGATAAAAGACGGATTTCTTACCGGAAAACATGTTGGTGAAATCGTCGACGGAGAACGCAAGGCGTTTTTATTGAAAGAACTTGCTAAAAAAGAAGGAATTCAGCTTGAACAAGTTATAGCAGTCGGTGACGGAGCAAATGATTTACCGATGTTAAAATTGGCAGGATTGGGAATCGCATATCACGCAAAGCCTATAGTTAAGAAAAACGCATCTCATTCTATTTCAACAGTAGGATTGGACGGAATACTTTATTTATTGGGATTGCGAGACAGAGATATCGATCTTTAATTCAGTTTTTCCAAAGCTTCTTCAAATTTTTTTTGTTTTTCAAGTTTCGCAGTTTGAGCATTAATATTTTGATAGCGACTGGGAATTCCTTGTTTTTCACGTTCTTTGTGGCTTTCAATCTGGAAATTAACCATTTTGTGAAAAATATCCATTAAAGGTTCAAATGAGACCGCATTGTCCTCAATGCCGACTTGCTTAAATTCGTTAAGAAGATAATAGCAAGATTCAATTGTAGAAAGATAATCGGCTGCAGGTTGTCTTTTAAATGAGAATTGCGAATGATATCCGGCATCGGGTAAGAAGGAAATTTTTTGTAATGAGTGGAGATTTTTACTGAGCTTCATCATTTTTTTTGCAATCAGCCATGTCGCATCTACTACAATGACTAAAAGTTTTTTATCTATAGTTGCTGTTTTTAAAACAGCAGACTTTGCCGTAATGGCGTCGTTGCCGGGATAAAGAATAATCGGGAAATATTGAGAATCAGCTAAAAGGGCATTCAAACGTTTGTTATTCGTAAAATCTACATCGATAATAATTTCAGAATCGATTAACGATAAACAGGCAAGTCGCCCGGTACCGGTTTTTTGCTTATATGCTTCTTTCGGATGCATTAAAAATACTATTTTAGATTTTGTAGCGATCGGAGTAATATATTTGCAATAACATGATTTTATCGGGCGAAAACATTTATAGCACTTTGCACACATTATTTTTTCCTTATTAATATAAAAACAGTCGACGGTATTTATTTATCGGGAAAATACAACATTCCGGAATGAAAATAAATATGAATTATAACGGCGACATAATTGCCGGTGTAACGTAAAAATTGGAAAATGTTTTTTATATATGCTAAGTTATGCAACAAAGTAATAATGGAGAGAAAAATGAAAGCATTAGCATTATTTTCCGGAGGACTGGACAGCATTTTAGCTGTGAAAGTGATTCAAGAGCAAGGAATAGAAGTAATTCCTTTAAATTTTGTTTCATATTTTTTCGGAGGAAAAAACGAGCAAGCAGAAAAAGCAGCGGCTCAATTAGGCGTAACATTAGAATATGTTGATTTCAGTGACGATCAATTTGAAATAGTAAAACATCCAAAATCAGGTTATGGCAAAGGATTAAATCCTTGTATCGATTGTCATGCGTTGATGATAGAAAAAGCGTTGTCACTTTTAGAAAAATACGAAGCTTCATTTGTAATAACCGGCGAAGTTTTGGGACAGCGTCCGATGTCTCAACGTGAAGCGGCTATGCGTCATATCAGTAAAATTCAAACTCACGGAGAATTACTTGTTCGTCCGTTATGTGCGAAACTTTTACCGGAAACTTACCCGGAAAAAGCCGGCTGGATTTCACGAGATAAAATGTTTGCTATAAACGGACGCGGACGCAAGGAACAACTAGCACTTGCCGCAACTTACGGGATTACGGAATATCCGGCTCCGGCAGGAGGCTGTTGCCTTACGGAACGAGAATTTGCCCGACGGCTTGCGGTATTTATAGAAGACGACTTTACTCAGGAGCCGGCGTTGTTTCATATGATTCGAAATGCCAGATTGTTCAGACTTGATTACAGAAAATATTTACTTGTAGGCAGAGACCGACAGGAAAATCAAATATTGATTAAATTTCACAAAGAACATCCGGAATGTCATTTTATTTGCGGCGGTGAAACTCCAGGGCCGTCTATTTTATTTTACGGCGAATCATTTTCTGACGAACAGATAAAGTTTGCATGCAGATTATTTTCTCATTATTGTACTACAAAGGGAAAAGGCGAAGCAAATATGGAGCTGGACGGAAGTACGTTTATTTGTAATGAAGACGTGACAGCAGAAGAAATGGAACGATTTCATGTGAAGTAAAATAAAAATTTTATTTGATAAAAAGGAGTCGTCAATGAATCTGCAATTATGCAATGTCAGTTTTTCATACAATCATAAAAAAGTTTTTTCAGATTTATCCGTTGATTTTTCTGACGGAAAATTAATTGCTGTCGGCGGAAACAACGGAAGCGGTAAATCTACATTGCTGAAGCTTGTAGCCGGAATATTAGAACCGGCATGCGGTCAGATTTTCATTGACGACCGGGAATATAAACAGCTGGGCAGGCGTGATCTTGCACAAAAAATTTCTTATGTTCCGCAATTTATCGAAACAGCTTTTGATTTACAGGTAATCGATTTTTTAACTATGACGGCTGAAAGGCGACAACCTTTTTCTAAAAAAGAGCTTTTTGAAAAAGCTTATACCGCACTGGAACGTGTCGGAATTGAAGATTTTGCACAGCGAAATATAAATGAATTAAGCGGCGGAGAGCGGCAAAAAGTATTGATAGCAAATGCATTATCACAAAACGCTCCGTTGATGTTGCTTGACGAGCCGGTTTCACATTTGGATTGGAGCAGTCAGATTGAAATCTTCAAACTTTTACGTGAAATAGTAACAAATGAAAATTGCAAAATTATTGTGATAGCCCATGATATTAATCTTATTGCTATGTATTGTTCCCATGTATTGTTGATGAAAAACGGTGAAGTTGTGACTTACGGAAAGACTTCGGAAATTCTGGAGCCACAAGTAATACAAAGCGTTTTTGACTTAAAAGTACGTAATGTGGACAATTATTTTATGCCTATAGCTTAATTTTTTTTATATAAGCTTTTTGTGGTGTCGGTGACAGACCTATATTTCTTTTTGGGATAAAGGTCTGTCACTTTTTTTGATAAGTTTATTCAGAAAATTCCGGGAAAGGAGCGATACATCGCATAAGGATTCCTTGCATGTACGAAATTAATATTCCGTAATTTGTGATAGGAATGTTTTGGTCGGCAGCACATTTCAGGCGATATTTCATTTCTCGTTCGTTTAAAGTACACGCTCCGCAGTGAACTATAAGTTTGTAGGCTGATAAATCTTCCGGGAATTCAGTTCCGCTTGTAAAATCAAAATTGATTTTTTTACCGGTGTATTCTTCAATCCATTTCGGTAACTTTACGGTTCCTATGTCTTCGCATTGACGGTGATGTGTGCAACCTTCACTGATTAGAATTTTATCTCCTTCATTTAATGTTTCTAACGTTTTTGCTCCTTGTACTACAGTTTTAAGATTGCCTTTGTAACGAGCAAAAAGAATTGAAAATGATGTAAGCATTATATCGTCGGGGGTAATCTTTGAAACTTTTGCAAATGCTTGACTGTCTGTGATTACAAGTTTTGGCTTTTTACCCAGATTATTCAGTGTTGATTCCAATTCGGTATCTTTTGTTACGATTGAGACAGCTCCGGCGTCAAGGATGTCTCGAATAGTTTGCTGCTGCGGAAGAATTAATCGACCTTTCGGAGCTGCACTGTCTATAGGTACTACAAGCACGACAAAATCTCCGGGTTGCAATAAATCGGCTACTATTCGGTTTGTATTTTCTGTACAAGGGCGTAATTTTGTAATGCGTTCTTTCAATTCATAAATGTTTTTTCCTGTTTTGCTGCTTACGTGGATTAAATTATTTGCAAAGTCTTTCGGAACAGAAGGATTTTCATTCTCATCAGATTTTGTCATTGCAATTATGAAAGGAATATTTTTTTCTTCCAAACGTTTTATGAGCTGACGATCGTCATCATTAATTTCAGCAGTGCTGTCTATTGCCAAAATTGCAATATCAGTTTTATTCAGAGCTTGATAACTTTTAATAACACGCATTTTCCCCAATTCTCCGACGTCGTCTATACCCGGAGTATCGATTATTACAACCGGACCGAGAGGTAGCAATTCCATCGATTTTATAACAGGGTCGGTAGTAGTACCGGCGACATCGGATACGACTGCAAGGTTTTGTCCGGTGATAGCATTAATCAAACTTGATTTACCGGCATTTCGTCGTCCGAAAATCCCGATATGTATTCGTTCCGATGTCGGTGTGTTATTTAAACTCATAATTATTCCTTAAAACATTGATATTAAAATCCATATTACTTCTTTTTAATTGTCATGTAGTTTGTTTTTACTATCTTTATAAAAAAAAACATGTTATAGCCTAGATAACTTTTTTTGTTACAAAATATGGAATAAAGGGAAAGTTTTTATTATGGAAAAAGATAATGTTTCACAAAAAAATGAAGGCGGAATATTCAAAAAAGTAGCTCAAAAGGGCGGGGTTTATTTTATATCTTCAATTCTGATAAAAGTTTTGCAAGTCATTATATTACCATTGATAACACGATATATCGACACTAGAAATTACGGAATATTGGAAGTTGTAAATGCAATCAGAATGGTAATGCCGTCGTTGATTTCTTTGTGTCTGGATGCGGCATATTATCGTTTTTATTACAAATATAATAATGACAAAAAAATGCTTCGTCGCTTTATCAGTTCGTATTTTTGGCTGATAGTAGGCTGGGGGACAATTTTTATAATTATTTCAATAGCAATCAGTTTTTTCTATTTGGGTGCAAACTCAATGGATTATTTGTTTCATCCGTTTATGACATTAACGATGATGGGGATTTTGCTTTATCAATTGAGTTTTATCGGTAATGCATTCCAACTTCAAAATCTAAAAGCTGAGTTTGTCGGGCTGGTAAATATTATTTATTATGTCATTTTAAACGGAGTTTTTATTTTCCTGTTGATCGGTGTAAAAATGAAAGCTGAAGCTAAAATCTACGGAATGTTTGCGGCAGATATTTTTTATTTTTTCATTTACCTTTGGGTTTTGTTGCGTAAAAAATTAATCGCATTCGAATTTGATTTCAGTGTAATTAAAGAAGGACTTAAATATTCGTTACCGCTGATTCCCAGTCAATTATGTTCATGGATTACGCTTTTGTCGGATAAACTTGTTGTCGGTGCGTTTAAAGGATTTTCGGAAACAGGAGTTTATTCAATCGGTTATTCATTAGCTCAAATGGTTGCGGTATTTTCAGGAGCGATATTTTTAGCGTACAAACCTATTATGTACGAAGGTTTCAGTGAGGATGACAAAAGCGGCGGTGAAAAAGTCGGTCATTTTTTACCGATTTACTATTTTGCATGTTTGTGGATAGTGGTGGGAATCAGTGTTTTGGGACGGGAAGCAATCATGATTCTTACAGAAAGTTCTTATCACGGAGCATTTGTTTTTGTGCCTATTGTAGCATTGGCGTATTTGTTTCAATCCTGGTATCGTCCGTTTAATGAAATCTTGAATTTTTATAAAAAAACAGTTTTAGTTGCAATCGGTTCTGTTATTCAAGGTGTTGCTAATTTATTATTAAATATTTTACTTGTTCCGAAATACGGAGCAATGGGGGCTTCATGGGCGACTTTTGTGTCTTTGTTGCTTCTGGGAGTTTTTGTTTTTGTATGGTCACAAAAAATTCACCCCATCACACTTTGTTATAAACGGTTTGCGGGTATTACCGTATTGGCAATAATCTGTTGGGGAATATTATCTCATTTTGATGAAGCAATATTTTCGCTGGGGCTTATATGGTCAATTTTGATTAAAGGTTTGACTGTTTGTATTTTTATAGCACTGACATTTGTTTTTAAAATATTGCGACTAAAAGATTTAAAGAATTGATTCTTAGTCTTGATGAAAAGCCCGGATTTACAATCAAAGTGACATGATGTAAGTTGCCGGGCTTTTTTTTAATGAATCGTTAAATATCAATCGATATATTCTTCAATCTTTTTTGTCATTTCAGAAAAGAATCCGTTGCAACCTAAAAGAGGTTTGCCAAACATATAACTGTGAGTAAAATTAAAATATTCAGGAAAATCATTTTCATAGAAACAAGGCTCAGCATCAAAATCATAAGAATATTTTTCGATTTGAGAATACCAATTCCAAATCCTGCTTTCACTGTATTCCGGATAAAATAATTTTGTATCGGGCGAAATAATTTCTTCCAATGCGTCTTTGTACAATTTTAAATATTCAGAATTACTGAAAATTCGCTTAATCAATGTAGGTGCTTTATGCTTGTCCGGATTTTTAAGCCATTCAATTTGAGGGATTTCCATGGAATCCGGAAAATGTAATGAATTGTCGCAATCATATGAAATAAAATATAATTTTCTGTTATTAGATTTATCAAAGTAAAAATAATAATTGTTATTGTTATTCCAATAATTGTCCCATTTTCTGCATACAGTTTCTATTGCTAATGTTTTGATAAAAAGTTCAACATCCATAAAATCTTTAATCCACGGATAAAAATCTTCATCAGGTAAATTATTAACTTTATTGTTAAAATCATCCAGTTGAGCCTTTGCTGTTTCAAAATCGTCTTCGTTAGTTTTCAATTCATTTTCTTTTTTCCACAAGAAACCGCTTCGACTGTTAAAACCTATTCCCGGGGCATTGATTCTGGCTTTTAAAAATCTTTTATTTACCGGTTCGATTACTTTATATAATCCAAAGTATGCCGGTTTTTCATTTCCTATTTGAATATAAAACATCGAATATGACGCACGAGCTCCGGTCCAGATTCCGTACCGTCTCATAAGATCGTAAACGTACATTTCTGCTACATAGCTGGAATCTTGACGCATACATTTTAGATTTACGCCGTTTATTAAATCTTCGATTGTATGTTCGTCGTTGTCGTGAAATGCATCAAATTTAAGTTTAAAATGAGTTTGAACATAAGATGAATTGCATGAATTATAACAGTCGGTACATTCTCCGGAATGTGTGGTATTTTTTTCAGGCGGCTGGTAACTTTCGCTTCCGCCTCTTATGCGGATACCGATTTCATCGATGTCGTATTTGACTTTGAATTTCTTATTACTATGATTAAAACTTTTTTCGAATTTGCAATTTGCTTTTACATAGTTGTCTTTGAGTTCTTCATTGCGACAATTTTTTAATAGTTGGTTCCATTCTTTTACCGATATGTTGATGGTTATTTTGCCTAACGCCGTATTATCAAATAAGTTATCTAATTTTTCCAAATCATTTTTGCCTAGAAGATTATCGACTTTTTTACCTTCAAGTTCCGCATAATCGTATTCCGGCATGCAACAACCGGTCAATAAATATCCTATATATATATATATAGGATAATATTAAAAGCTTTCATAGTTTCACCTCAATGCGGATTCTTTACTATATTGAAATTAAATCTTCAATCTTTTTTGTAGCCGGGCAGATAAATAATAATTTTTTTTTCTAAGCCGATAAAATACGTGATTTATTATAAGGAAAATTAAATGAAGCAAATATTGTTTGTATTTATAATCGGATTATTAGCGGCTTGTGTAAAAGAGCCGGAATATGCTGAAAGTGAAATAGAAGCTGTTAAACAGGCGATGAAGAATGATTTTTTATCAAAAACTGTTCGTAAACCCGGCGGTCAACCGTTTAAAATCGGTAAGCCCGGCGGTACGATTAATCTGGTGACAAACGGCGAACCGAAGTCTTTTAATATTATATCCAGCGGCGATTCTTCCGCAAAAAATATTTTAGAGCCGTTACATGATTATCTTGTAAATTACGATCCATACAAAAAGGAGTTTACGCCGCAGGCTGCTGAAAAGTTTGAAGTAGAAACTCCGGAAAGCGGTGGAATGATAGTTCGCTATTATTTGCGTGATAATATGTTTTGGACTACAAGCGACGGTAAAGTTCGTGTACCTGTAACGGCTGACGATCCGATTTTTTGGTATGACGAAATCCACGGAGATGCGGCATTAAGAACATCAGGTTATGCAGCTCAATTTGTAACGCTTGACGACGGAAGTGAAGCCAGAATTACAATTCATAAAATCGACAGATTGACCTTTGAATTTCATTTACCGAAAATTGATGCTAATCCGTTATTGTCGACTAATATGAATTTCGGTCCGAAATACATTTATGAAAAAGCAAAAAAAGAACGTGGAATTGAAGGTGTTTTGAATGTTTTAAGTATTGATACAGATTTAAAAACATTGCCGTCCATGGGACCAATGCACATTGTAGAATATACTCCCGGAGTACGAATCGTAATGAAACGTAATCCGGATTATTGGAAAAAAGATGAAGCCGGAACTGTTTTACCGTATTATGAAACGGCAATTTACAAAGTTGTGGGAGATTTGAATGCGGAAAACTTACTTTTTAAAAGCGGTCAACTTGATTATACAAATGTAAGACATGAAAATCTTGAAGAATACATTAATAAGGAAAATAAAAATTATACCGTGTACGACGGCGGGACATCCTTGGGGAGTGATTACATTACGTTTAATCAAAATCCAGCAAAACTTGAAGCAAAAAAACATAAATGGTTCGCTTCTACACAATTTCGTCAGGCTATGAGTTGTCTTATTAATCGAGAACGAATTATCAGACAGATTTTCAGAGGTCTAGGTGAACCGGCACATGATTTTTTTTGTAAGGCAAACCCTATGTACAATGAAAAAATCAAACTTGAATACACTTATAATCCAAATCATGCTTTGCGACTTCTTAATAAAGCCGGTTTTGATTTAGGTGATGATAAAAAAATGCGAGATGCGGAAGGTAATCCGGTAGAATTTGATTTATTGGTAAACGGAGAGAATAATATTCGCCTTGATATTGCTACAATTTTTGCTGATGAAGCGGCAAATCTGGGGATTAAGATAAATATTCGCAGTATGGATTTTCAGAAAATTATTGATATGTTGACTTCAACTTTTGATTGGGATTGTACAATAATGTCTTTTGGATCAAATTATTGGCCTACTCAAGGTTCCAATGTGTGGCCGTCTAACGGACGACTTCATTTGTGGTATCCTATGCAGGAAACTCCGGCTACAGAATGGGAAGCTGAAATTGATAAATTGTATGAAGCCGGTACTTATGCATTGGATAATGATAAGGCTAAACAGATTTGGGATAAATATCAGCGGATAATATTAGAACAATGTCCGTTAATTTATATTGCTCATCCGTATTCATTTTTGGCAGTGAATAATCGATGGGAAAATGTTTTTTTTGATACACTGAACGGTCTTGAAAGTGATGTACTATTTTTAGAATAAAAATAGTTTTGGAATAGAAAATAAGGATAGATTGATTAAAATCTATCCTTATTTTTTTAATCTTCTGTTTTTCTCAATTCGTGCAAGTTTTTTACAGTTTGACTGGCAGAGAACATTTTTTCTAAGCTCAATTCGACAAACATTATGTTTCCATAGTTTCCGTCGGAGCCGGCAATTCCGTCAAGTCCTCTTCTGCCGTCGCAACCTCTTTTTTCGAATTTTCTGCCGTCTTTATCTTCGTAAACTCTTACGCCGGCGTCTCCTCCGTCTCCGGCACGTCCGCCGTTGCCGCCTCGTCCGCCTTGTAAGCGTATATCAAATATGTTCTGTAAATTTTGACCGGCAGCTATTGTTAATTTCAAAATTCCGCCGTTGCCGCCATTTCCTCCGTTACCTCCGTTGCCGCCGTCGCCACCGTCTAAAGATCGAAAATGATTGTGTCTGTAAAAAGAATTACCGTCGGCTCCGTCGCCGCCTTTTCCTCCGTCACCACCGTTACCGCCTTTAAAATCTAAAACAATACGTTGGTATGCGCTCATTAAAATAGTTTCATTAGTTTCGGAATCATAAATAAGAAGCATTTTATTTGAATCATCGGAAAATAGATTGTCGGCTTTTGAATATAAATATGCAACTTCCAGATTTTTCGTTTTACCGTTTTTGCCGGAAAAACCGGAAGCTCCGTTTTCTCCGTTTGCCGACGATGAATTTCTCATAACACTGGGAGAATTCCCGGTTCGTCCGTCTTCACCGTCTTTGCCGTTATTGCCGGAATAATCTAGATAATTAAAAGATTGCCAATTTATCGGGCATTTTTCGATTTTTCCGCCGAAACTGTTTTCGCTTACATATACGGCAATGTGATAATTTTTTTCATATAAGTGATTTATTGTAGGATATTTTGCTTTCACTATTAAATTCCAACGGTCTTGCTGGATAATTTGGAAGTCGCTGCTGTCGAATACCAATTCCGAATAGTTTGGATGCTTTATAATTTTTTTATTTCCGCTCTCGGTTACGGTTGCTTTTATCTCGTAATATTTACCGGGAATTATTTTATCCGCTTTGTTTTTAGAGTTTACGGATAAAATAGAAATATTTAAATCTTCAATGGATTTTTCCTTTATAGAAACTGAAATACAACTTGAAAATAAACAACTTAGAATACACAACAAAAAGCATAGTCCTTTTTTCATGGTTACGACTCCTTAGGCAGATTTTTGTTCAATATACTACATTTAAATGATTGTCAAATGCGACTTAATTCTTTTTGCCCTTCCGTAAAAGATTGTTATAATTTTCATTATATGATATAAGTAAAAGGTTTTTTCATTGTTAAAAACGCATGAATTTATTCATCTTGCTGTTTTTATACATTTTGAATTAGTAGTTTAATTAAAAATATATTTCTGTTTTAGAGATAAAGAAGATTTAAAAAATATGCAATTTGTGAACTTTTTTGAAAGGAATCACATTTTTTCAAAGATAAAGTATTTACTTAAAAGTGGATTGTTTTTTCTGGATACAAAAACTCTGTTTTCAAAGTTAATTCTTATTCTGACGTTTCTTTTTTTTCCGTTGTTAGTTTTTTCCGTTGACTCTGAGGCACCGGTTTCTTCCGAAGAAAGTGCACAGGTCGATTGGAGAAAATCTAACGAAACTTTTTATTTGCAAACTCTGGCTCGTGAGTTGAATAATGCTGATTATAATGATTTAAAACAACGCTCAATGGCTTTGGGGCTGGCTCCGAAAGATACTGCCGGCGAATATAGAAATCAATTGGCTGAACATTACGGTATAAAGTTGATTTCTGAAAAAACATATACCGGAGACAAAATCATACTTGAACACGCCGGCGAATTGAAAATGATAAAGCTGCAAAAGGAAAATGAAGAAAATCTTCATATAATCGGAAAGGCTAAAATTATCATTAACACACGTGATAATGAAGGAAAAAGTGCAAGAAGAGAAATTGAAGCCGATGAGATTTTTGTTGATTTAAAAAATAAAGAATTGTCCGGAATCGGTAACGTAATATATAAAGATGACAATTTGGAGTTTGACGGAGTTCAGTTTTTCTACAATTACGGTTTAAATCGCGGGGCATTGCTGAACGGGAAAACTAAAATAAAACAAAAAGACCAGTCCGGGCTTGACGGTGCTTTTTTTATCGGAGAACGAATTGCTTATTTAGGTGAAGAAGAGTCTATTCTTTATAACGGGAAAATCACAACTTGTGATGAAGAAGAACCGCATTACAGTATTCAAGTAAAACGTTTGTGGCTGAATAAAGACAGCGAATGGGGATTACTGGGCGGTGTAGCTTATGTAGGCCCGATTCCGTTTTTATACATTCCGGTTTATTATCATCCAAAAGGTATAGATTTAAATCCGTCTATCGGTTATCGAAATCGTGAGGGGTGGTTTTTGCAGACAACCTACAGTTTGATAGGTGACAGCAATACTAACGATAATGTTAATGCAAGTACAAATTTGGAAGCCGGACTTTCAAGTCGTCGTTCCGCACCAACAGGCGATGCTTTGTTTACCATAACTAAAAGTGATATGGATAAATGGCTTAATGATTTTTACGATTCGCATCCTTTTTATGCCAAACATCCGAAATGGCGAATATTGCCGGAAACACAAAGAATAGATTTATCATTGAAAATTTTTGCAGATGCTTATACGAATATCGGTTTTTATTATGGAGCATCTTTTTATGCAAAAATTGAACATCCTAAATTTCCTTTTGAAATGAATCTGCTCACTGATTACGGTTTCTCACGTCGTTTGTGGAAAGATACCGAGACCGACTTGTATATAGCGTACAATCCGGCAGATAAACCGCAAGGTTCTTCCTTTGATTGGGAAACCGTAATGGAAAATACATATTTTAATTGGGAAAAAAATCCTTTGTTCTTCAGAACTTCACAGTATTTGGCGTTTAACGGAGAGTTGTTTAAAAATGTGATGAACTTTAAGTATAAAGGTCAGCTGGAATATGCGTCGGATACGTCTTTTTTCCGTGATTATTACAATAGAACAACATCTTTTTCATATATAGATTTAGCGTTAAAAGCAGTTACTTATTTAATAGAATCGAACGAAGCCGGTAATACAATATTTCAAACAAAGGATGAAGAAAAGGCAAGTAAGATTACATCTACGTCGAATTTCTTGTCATTTTCATTCAGTCCGAAGAAATTGCCTGATATTTTCGGGTTAAAAATATTGAACACTTTTACGATAGATGCAGAAACTACGGCCAATTTTACTTCCGAGAGCGTAGAAGAATATTCTACGACTGAATTGGGAATAGGCGAAGTAGAAGATCCCAGAAGTGAACGTTTGTTTATCGATACATTTTCAGTACCTAAAGTAAAACTTTCATTAGGCGGAACGCTTGCCGATTATCAAACTTTTATAAAAATGAAAGACACAATAAAAACAACAAAGAATTCTCAGAAAGAAGAGAAAAATAAGAAAGATTTAAAAATAGAAAAAGAACTGTATGAAAACATCGACAACATTACGCAGGTAGATGCATCTACAGATAAACAAGAAATTGATTATAAGTATCTTTTGCCGTTCTTCGGAAAAAAATTAACCGGAACATCGAGCCGTGTATCTACCGGAAAAGTCGAAGGCTACTATGAAAATATATATTCCAACGGTGAAAATAAAATCGAAATGCCTTTGAAAAAGGAAGAAAAAGAGAAGGAAAAAGAAAAATCTTATGAAGTTCTTTCAACCTTTGACAGAGTAAAAAACTCAAGTAATTCGGAAATAAAATTTATTGATTTTAATTTAAAATATTATTTTACAGATACATTGGAAAATAAATTTTTGTTCTATAAAAAGGCAAAACGAGATGATCCCGAATTGGATAATGTAGCTGAAATGCTTACCGGAAACTTTGATTTTAAAGAGAAATTAATGCGTTTTTCTTTGAATAATACAGCAAGTTTGTCATTAAACGGAAGTTTTTCATTGTTGAAATTTGCAAATGCAAGCAGCCCGATATTGGGACTTTCGCCGAATTTTACATTGTCTTGGAAAAAATATTGGGATGATATGGATATTTTTAACAGTTACCTTGAAAAACTTTATTCGGAAAGTACGACAAAGGAAGCTTCTATTTTATCGGACAAATTGGCGAGAGAGTACGATAACAGAAACAGTTCGGAATTATCGTTAAAATATGCAGATACAATGACTAACGATATTTCTTTCGGGCTTGATTTGCTGAAGGGAAGTAATATTAAAACTACTCTTAATTTAGATTTGTTTACTTATAATGAACAAACAGCTTTTGATTTTAATCTTTTAAATCGTGTAAATAAAATGCTTGATACAAAGGATTATGAAAAAGTAGATTCTGATAAATATTTTGCAAGACGCGGTTGGATGGGCGTATTAAAAAATCTATATTCTACATTTACTTTTAAATTTAATGTATTCGAGTCTGAGTCACCGCATACTTTAGATTTCAGTCTTGCTCCTAAAGTAAACTGGATAATTCCGTCCGGGTCGTTGGACAGTTTAAAAACGCAGCTGTGGGAAGAGGAAGTAACAAATCTTGAAGAAGGAAGCGAATTGCCGGTAAAATATACTTGGAATCAAATTACCGATATTTACACCGATTACGAAGGTGAAGATGACGTACAGAAAACAAATGTCGGACGTTTGACAAATGCGGCAAAAGAATATTTGTATTACAGAACTAACGGGCGAAATCTTAATGATTTGGTTAAGGAATATTATGAAAGCGATCACTTTTGGGAGTCAGAAAAAAACTTTCGTAATATTTTCGAGAACTTAAATTTTACCAGCAATTATAGTTATAAAAAGAATTCAACAACGATTCTTAATTTTTCAAATACTTTTACGGTTAATCTTGCTAATATCGGAGAATTTTCAAACGGAAAGGGTGACGGCGGAGTAACTCCTTTTGCGATTTATCCTAATGAAAAATTTTCGATAAGCTTTTTTAATTCATTGTTTACATATTCGATGGGGCTGACTTTTGCAAAAGAAGTAGATAGATATTATTCCGGTTATACAACAGCGGAAAAGCGTCTTGATGAATATAATTTGATGACTACTACAAATACGCATAACTTTAGTTTTACATTATCCAACTCATTGTTTGATGTGAAATTACCTAAGGGAAATTGGCTTTCGTTCAGCAGTGCAACTACATTAAAACATAATAAAAACAGGATTTTTAAATCAGGAAGCGGTAACGCAACAGATGAAGATCTTAATAATTTTGAACGTTATTTTTATTTGCAATCTCAAACTTTCAGTTTAAATATTTTGATGGATATCATTAAGTTTAATCTTACTTTAAAACCTTATGAATATGTAGATCACGGTTATAAGATTGCAGTTGAGACCGGAAGTATTTCATTAGGATATAATATTACCGAGATTCCGCAGTTATTTAATGTTTTAAATTTGTCATTTAATCCGTCGATTTCGCTTAATTTTGCTCCGTTTCATGATCCTTATTGGACATCAAGCGGTACGACAGAATCTACATCACAGACTTATTATAATAATAATACATTAAATTTTTCATTCTCAATGGATATGGTGTTTGGTAAAGGTACTGCTTATGAGACAACGTTGCACTTTGCTACAGCAAGTAAAAATAAAAAAATGTATCAGTATTATGACGGAACAAAGAATTTCTTTGAGGATTTAGGGAAGTCTTTCAATTTCGCAAGTGAAGCCGATCGACGTGAGAGTGATTTTAATTTGCAAAAAATAGAAGTGTCTTTGGCTCATAAATTACACGATTGGGCTTTGTATTTTGAATATTCCGGAGCTCCTACAAAAGACAGTACCGGGAAAAAATATATTTGGGAAAACACTTTTATTTTCCAGGTTACATGGCAGATTGACAGTAAAAATCAGTTGATGAAATTGTTTAATAAGACAAAAGTAGACCAAAAATATCAAGAAGGTGAATGGGTTCAACCGTCAATGTCCATGGAACTTGATGAGTAAATAAAACGGTAAAGGTTTAATAATTTTTTTTGTGTATTTTTTTTCATATAAATGTGCTACCATGATAAGTTTAATAAAAACATAAACATCAAGGAGGCTTTATATGATTAAAATTTTAACTCGCAGAACGAAAAATATCATTTTTTGTTTAGTATTTGTAATTTTAATATTTACACTGTTTAGTTGTAATACGTCGACGGAAGATAACTACAACTCCGTGTCAACAAATGAATCGCCTTTGTTGCCGAGCGACAAAAACTCAGCAACGTTGCAGAATATTATAGATAATGCAAATCCCGGCGAAACAATCGACTTATCTCAGTATAAAAATATTACGGATTACACCGCAACAGTAAACAAAACGTTAATTATCAAAAACGGAAGTTTGGCAAATGCAAAATTGACAGTGCTTGCACAAGATGTAAAACTTGAAAGATTAGAAAAATTATCTGTATCCACATCATCAAAGCTGACTATTAATGACAGTAAGTTGGAAAAATTATTAATCGGAAGTAACGAAACATCCAGGGCTTTTTTGGGAGGAACGCAGACTACGCCGATAGTATCACTGAAAGGGTGTGAAATCAGTGAAAATATAGAAATAAAGGATTTTAACTCGCAATTAAATATCACCGATACGGCAACAAAAATAGCAAAAATTACCGCTACTACAAAATGTAAAGTGATTCTTGAAGCCGGAAAATATGAAGAAATGAGTGATCCGATAGTTACAAATGACGGAGAAGTAACTCGAATCGATATGACAAAAGGAAACAGACCGGTAACGTTATCGATTTATTCATATCCTAAAAAAGTAGAATACAATGTCGGTGACAAAATAGATTGTAACGGTTTAATCGTTATGGGAGTGTATGTTGCCTCAGCCGGACAAGTATTCAAAAGTGGTGGTTGGAAAGGTGAAGCAAAGGATGCTGTTATAAAATGGGAAAATGAGAATGATTACGAAATTATTTATAATTTTGATACTGACGGAACGCAGATTGTAACAGTCAGAAGTAAAAACGACGAAAGTGTACAATGTTATTTCCCGGTAGTAGTAAAAGCCTCTTCCGATACAAACGAAAATCTTTCGGTTATAAAAAATATAACTTTGGATAAAGTAGAAAAAGATTTTAGAACATTGTATTACGTTGGTGAAACGCTGGATTTAAGCTGTTTTCAAGTTGTAGGAGAATATGATAACGGCAACAAAGTAAATTTACCTTTTACAAGTGAACCTACAAACGGTACGATTTTGAAAAATACAGGCGAATATACAATAACCTTTTATTACAATGAAAAAAAACTAAATGAAACAGCAACGATTTCAGTAGTATCGGCAGTGAATGTAGATTTCACTTTAGGAAATGGAGTTGAAAATGATGAAATATGTACATTAAAAGTTCCTTTAGGCGGTAAAGTCGAATATCCGTATTTTCCGGAAAATGAAAAATATAGTGAACACTTATGGTATTCAGAAGATATTCACGGTATTGCTAAAGATGATTTAATTGCAAGTGAAGATATGGAAATTATCGGATACGGAATAGACGGCAATAAAGATTGTATAATAAACTTTATGAATCTTGATGGTTCACTTGCAAAAACATTTAATTTTAAAGCTAATGATATTGATGAAGATACAGGATTATCGATTCTGAATAAAGAATTAAATAGTATATGTCCATTAGACCGCATTGCTTACATTCATTATACTTGGTCGACAAATAAAGAATGTGACACAGAACACAATCAAAACATTGAAAAGATAGTAGAATGTTCTAATAATGATGGAACTAAATGTTTACCACATTATTCATCCGTGTGTAACATATTTGAAAATAACTTTCTTCTCTCAGATAAATTTGAAATTACACTTTATCCCGTATTTCACACAAAAGAATATTTTATTAAATATCTAATGAGCAGTGATTACGCGCTAATATGCAATGTTCCGCTTCAGGATTGTGTAGAAGAAAACGGTACTCATTATCACAAACAACTGTTCAATATCAATGACGAATCTTTGATTCTCAGAGAAAATACTTTTACTGCTAATGAAACTTTTGACCTTAATTTCTCAGGTTGGAGTATTGCTAATTGGGATACAGCAAATTACGGCGTAAAATATACTGACTGTCAGACTTTTGCCAATAATGAAATAAAAAATCTGATAGAATATATAGAAGAATCAACTGATGATTCTACATTAGAACTATATACGGTTTGGGAATAGAACAACAAGGGAGTGATTTTTCACTCCCTTTTCATTTTACTTTGCACGTCGAACAAGGCAGACATCCGTAATGTGTACTGCGATGTTTCGGAAAACGAAAGTTTCGTGATATTATGATAGAGCGTTTTATTTTTATGCATCAGCTTCCGCTTCGGAGAACTCTTTTTTTGTAAGGAAGTCCTCGGGGGCAGCATTTTTTTGTCGTATGTACCAGACCAATCTCAGTATCATTTCCCATCATTGCCGGCTATTCTTTTTGAGCTATTTAAATATTTTATTGAGACATATCGTTTGTTGAAAAAAATATTTCTGAAAAATCCTCCGGCAGTTTTGGACGCAATTCCTTTATTGTTAATTCTTGCTGCAATAGAATTTGTTTTTGTAATGATTTTAGGTGGCATTACCGGTAACATTGCTTTACTGACAGTTCTTATTTCTTGAATATATTGTGTGGGGATATATTACTTGCTGAATAATTATTCAGTATCTTTTTTGTCTAGTTTATTTAATATTTTCTCGAAATTCTTCCCTAAATTAATGAAGTTGAAATTTTCATCAACACGTTTTTTCCCGGCCTGTCCCATTTTGTCACGTAAAGTTTTGTCACTTAACAATAATTTTGTTTTCTCGTATATTTCGTTTTCATTATCAATCGACACTACAAAACCTGTAACTCCGTCATCAATGGCTTCTTTTGTACCGCCTACGTTACTGCCGATTACGGGGATTCCGCATGCGTTGGCTTCGAGGTATACTAATCCGAAACTTTCGTAAAAACTCAAAAGTATAAAAACATCTGATTGTTGATATAACTTGCATAAATCTTCTGCATTTAACATACCTCTAAAGTTTACGAATGAAGAAACTTGTAAATTGTCAGTTTCGTTTTTTAATTTTTCCAATTCACTTCCCGTTCCTGCTATATTCAAATAAAGATTTGGAAAGTCTTTACGCAGTTTTGCAAAAAGTTTTATTACCGAAATAGTATTTTTTGCAGGAATAAGACGTGACGCCGTTGTCAGTTTGAGAATATTGTCGTTTTTATCTTGTTCAGAAAAAGTAAATACCGAATTATCAATACAGTTCAAAATTACACGAAGATGTGGCATTTTAACGGATTGTTCTAGCTTTTCTTTAAGATTTTGACTTATCGCAATATTAGCAGCAGCGTTATTAAAGAAATTATCAAGCTGTTTTTTTGTATGAAATAGAGTGAGAAAATTATTTCTTTTTAATAAATCGTAGACTGATATTCCGTGTTGGATTGTAATATATTTACCGAGCAATTTTTTTAATGAGGGTTTGCTGCAAATAAGTTGAGATATATTCCCGTTTAAAATTACGAAATCAAAATCTTTATGTTGCTTCAAAAAACTTGAAATTATTTTGTACCATGAAAACATGAAAGTATATTTTGAATATGGCATTCGTATACATTTCACATTTTGCTTTGCCAAGTTTTCATCGATATTTTTTTCTTGTATGTCATTTTTTTTGTAATGTTTAGTAATCAGCGTAATTTTATGTCCGAGTGTTACTAACGCTTTTACAAGGTAATTGCAATACGTTCCGGCACCGCCTGCAAAGGGAGGAAATTCTCCTGAAATAATAAGAAGATTCATCTAGTCCTCCATTGCAGCAAGCTCTTCCCAGCGGCTGTATTTATTTTCTAATGTTGCACAAAGACTTTCGTAACGTAAGTTTGCATCTTTTATTTTTTGCGGGTCACATTCACCGGAACTAAAAAACGCTTCCAGTTCGCATTTTTCATTTTCCAGTTCGGCAATTTCATTTTCAATGCTTTGGAATTCTTGATTTTCTTTAAAGGAACGCTTCTTTTTTGCAGGAGCAGATTTAGTTTTTTCTACAACATTTTTTCGCTCTGTTTTTTCTTCTTTTGCTGATTCTTGTTCTTGATTTTTCTTAAATGCAAGGTAATCCGTACTGTTGCCGGCGAAACCGCAGATATCACCGTTGCCAGAAAAAATGAGCATATGGTCGATAGTTCTGTCCATAAAATATCTGTCATGGGAAACGACAATCAGACATCCTGAATAATTTTCAAGAAAGTCTTCCAGTATCGACATTGTTTGAATGTCCAGGTCGTTTGTCGGTTCGTCAAGAATCAAGAAGTTTGGATTTTCCAAAAGCAGTCTGACAAGGTAAACACGACGTTTTTCTCCGCCGGAAAGTTGGTTTAACGGTGAATACAAATGTTTAGAGGTAAAACCGAAACGCTCCAAGAATTTTACTGCCGAAAGGGTAGTTCCGTCCGGTAGATGAATTACTTCGGCGGCTTCTTTCATATAGTCGATAACTTTAGTGTCACTGTAAAGCATCGGCGGGTCTTGATTGTAATATGCGATGTGTGTATTTATTCCTTTTTTGATTGTTCCGCTGTCCGGCGTTAAAGTTTCGGTAAGCAGATTTAGAAAAGTAGTTTTTCCTGTACCGTTTCCGCCGAATATTCCCAAACGTTCGCCTTTTTTAAAAGTATATGAAAAGTTATTTAACAATTTTGTATCATTAAAGCTTTTGTTCAAATCATCAACTTCAAGAATTACACCGCCTAGTCGTCTGCCTTCTATTGTAAACTCAAAACCTTTGTCCTTTTGCAGTTTTTCTCTGTTAATCATTGCGTATATTGCATCTTTTCTGGCTTTTGCTTTTGTACCTCGAGCTTGCGGGCCACGTTTTAGCCATTCCATTTCTTTTCGCAATATAGATTCTATTCTTTCTTCATTGCGTTGTGCAGCGTGTTGTGTCTCACTTTTTTTCTCAAGATAATACGAAAAGTTTCCTTTGTAGGAATAAAGAGTTTGATTATCAATTTCATAAATCATCGAACAAACATTATCCAGGAAATATCTGTCGTGAGTTACCATTAACAGTGCCTTGTTTGTTTTCATCAGGTAATCTTCAAGCCACGAAATTGTAGCCATATCAAGATGATTTGTCGGTTCATCTAAAATAAGCAATTTGCAATCTTCAATCAGTACTTGTGCCAGTCCGACTTTTTTTAACATTCCGCCGGACAATTCTTTCATTTTTATATCAAGATTTGAAATCCCTAAGGTTTGCAATACGGAACGAACTTCTTGTTCATATTCCCAACCTCGGCATTCATCCATTTTACGAGTCAATTCATCAAGTTTTTCTATAGCTCCGGTATCGCAAGCGTATTCATAGTCACGTATCAATTGCAAACGTGGAGAAGACCCGGCAAATAAATGTTCTCTGATAGAATTTTCCGGATTATAGGGGGGATTTTGATGAAGAAATGCTACGCCGGCTTCTTTATTTTTACTTATTTTTCCCTCATCAGCCGGGATTTCACCGGCGATTACGGATAATAAAGTACTTTTTCCGCAACCGTTTTTCCCGATAAGAGCGACTTTTTCGCCGCTGTCAATTCCGAATGAAATATTTTTAAATAAAGGGGCGTCTTTACCCAATTTTGTAAGTTTTTCTATAGACAGAATATTCATAAGTTTTTTCCTTTGTACAATACGAAAGATTATTCGGTACGGAAAATACGCATTTTACCTTTACCTTTTATTTCTGCAAAATCTTCTTCATAATTTACAAAATCTTTTGTCAGATTATATGTAGATTCACTCACAGTGATTTTATTTTCTACTCCGCAATTTTCCATTCTGCTTGCAACATTTACGGCATCGCCCCAAATGTCATAAATAAATTTTGTTTTTCCTATAATGCCGGCGGTTATTTCACCGGAATTAATACCGATTCTCATCGAAAATTTAACAGGTGATGTTTTGTTATATTCTTCAATATCTTTCAACATTCCACGAGCAAATTCTAAAATCAGCATAGCATGATTAGGATTTTCTTTCGGCATTCCGCATGCGGCGATATATGCATCACCGAGAGTTTTTATTTTTTCGATTCCCATTGATAATGCACGAATATCGAAACGAGAAAATAAATCGTTTAGTGCAGTAACAATTACGTCTGGAGTATGCTGTGATGATATTTTTGTAAATCCTATTATATCTGAAAAAAGAATAGAAACATTTTTGAATGAATCGGCGATAATATCATTATTTTGTTTCAATCGTTTTGCAATAGGTTCCGGTAAAATATTTAACAATAATTTTTCTGAATTACGCATTTCGTCTTCAAGAGCTTGTGTTTTTTCAGCAATGATTTTTTCCAGTTTGCGTTCTCTTATTTCCATAATGCGAAATTTCAATTTGAAAGATATGAAAATAATGACTGCAATCAGAAGTATTGTTAAAATTATGAAAAAGGGATTTTGGTAGAAATAAGCTTTTTTTGTAAATGAGATTTTGGCTGTGTCGGTACACCAGACGCCGTCACTGTTTATTACTCTCAATAAGAAAGTATATTTTCCCGGTTTTAAGTTGGTATAAGAAACTTGGTGAAGTGTGGTAAGTTCCGACGGCTCGGTATCAAATCCTACAAGTTGGTATTTAAAATAAACTCTGTCTAATGAGATATAAGTCAGTCCCGTATATTTGATAGTTATACGTTTATTGTAAGCGGGGATGACAATCTTTTTTTCCGATGACGGCTGTATAAATTCTTTTCCTGTATCGATTCCTTCGATGACAGCCGGCGGCGGAGTGATATTATTTATTTGCTTAGGATCATAAAAAGAAATTCCTTCTGCCATGGCAAAGCAAAGTTTTCCCTTTTTGTCTATTGTGCTTAATGAAGTGCTGGTAACTCCTTTGCTGAACAGTCCGTCGCTTTTATTATAATGTCTGATTTCTATAGAATTATCTTCGTATCTGGCAAGACTTTCTAATTGTGATAAATGAACGGAAGAAATACCGCCGCTGGAAATTATCCACACTGTATCGAATTGGTCTATTAATATTTGAAAAATGGAATCATTTCCTAAACCGTTTGAAATGTTGTAGTTAAAAAAAGTTTCTCCGTTATAACGACTTAATCCTGACCCGGTAGAAATCCAAAAAATATCATTTTTATCCTGGATAATTTTGAAAACAACATCTCCGGCAATGTCGTCTTTTTCGGCAGTAAAAGTTTGTGAAATCTTCCCGTCTTGTATTACGTTGATTCCGCCGCCGTCGGTTCCTACCCACAATCTTTCTTCATTATCTTCCCATAAACTCATGATAAAATCGTTGGTAAGTCCGTTTAACGTAGTATAAGTAAAAATCTTGCCGGTATTTACATTTAGAATATTTAAACCTTTTGTAGTTCCTATTGCCAGATTCCCGTTTGACATTTCTAAGGCGACACGTACTTTATTGACCAGAAGCCCGTTTTGTTCATTAAAAAATGAGATCTTACCGTCTTTTACGATTAATTGTCCGAAATCGGAGTAAGTACTTATCAATAGACTTCCGTCGTTTGTCGATGCTAAATGGCGAATCCTTAAAGTTTTACAAAATTTTGTTATATCATTTTCGATAAATGTCCCGCTTTTATAACAATACAGCCCTAAGTCGGTTCCTATCCACAACACGGTTTTGTCGTCTAAAATACAATTAACTGCTTCTTTTGTAGGAATGGAAGTAAAGCGTGATTTTGTTAATTTTTGGACTCCGCCTTGGTCTGTTCCTATCCAGATATTATTTTCTCGGTCGGAATAAATCGAACTGACTGCATTGCTGACAAGCCCTTCTTCTTGTGTGTAAAAATGTTTCTTTCCGCTTTTTGTAACAATGATAATTCCCCGGTCTGTTCCTATCCATACGGCGTTGTTAGAATCTTCCGCAAAAGTTGTGACATCACATTCGCCGATAATTCCGTATTTACCGACAAATGTTTTGTATTCTGAATTATCTGTAGGTACGGTTGATGTGTCATCAAATTTTACCATAATGACACTGTTATTACTCAATCCGAACCAAAAGTTGTTTCTTGAATCTTGGAAAACAGCCGAGATTTTTTGTTTTTGAATAAAGTTTGGTTTGTAGATATCAAATTTCTTACTTTTATTATTGTATAGGTAAATATTACCTAAAGATGTAACACACCAAATTTGGTTAAATGAGTCACAATATAATTGAATAATGTTTGAATCTTTAAATCCGTTATTTTCTGGATTTGGAACAACAGATATTTTTTTTTCATTTTTGTAGCGAATAATACCGTCGGTTGTTCCTATCCACATTTCGCCTTTTTTGTTTTCTGTTATACTTCGAATAGATTTACTCGGAAGTTCTGTAGGCAAAACCGAACAGTTTGTAAGATTATCACTGAATATTGAAACTCCCGATTCATTAGAACCTACCCAGAATTGTTTTTTTTGATTTTCAAATATTACACGGGCGGATAGAAACGGAGCAATGGTAGAAGTATTTCGGTTGATGATAGAAAATGTAGAACCGTTAAATTTTACCAAACCGATGTATGTACCAAAATAAATATATCCGTGGCTGTCTTGTGTAATAGAAGTGATAATATTTGAAGGCAATCCGTTATTGGTTGTCCAAGAATGGCTTACATAATTGTTGAGATTAAAATTTTCTGCAAAACAAAATGTAAAAACAAACAAATACACTAAAATGACCGGCATTTTTCTAAAATCGAATAACGGGATTGTCTTCATTATATTTCCTCAAAAAATAATCTGATGATTTTTTATTCTGAAATAATAACTTTACCTCTAGTGTAGAGTTTTTCCAGATTGTAAAAATCTCTAACTTCTTTTTCAAAAATATGAATAATAATATCCGAAGCGTCAATCAAAATCCACGGATTATTAGTAGGAATATTTTTTGACAATAAATAATCTCTGTATCCGTTATCGATTAAATAATCAATTAAGTTTTTTGTCATACTTTCGGCATGAACTTTAGAGTTGACTGTAAGAATTACGGAATAACGAGTTGTAGTCGTAATTCCGGATATATCGATGATAGATAAATGTTCTCCTTGTTTTTCTCTTACGACTTGTGCAAGACCGTTAATTAAATCAATTTGTTCCATTATTTTCCCCAATTATTTTCCCTGAAAATTGAGTTTTCTATATAATAAAAATGCCTTTTTGGCAAGTTTACGGAAACTATCGGGAATTAACCGAGTAACTGTTTTTAGACTTTGTTCGTGAAAAGAAATCTTTTGCAGAAGAATCATTTAATGATTTTGACATAAACATTTCGTGTTCGACAATTTTGTGATTTTCTACAAGTTGTCCGTTCATTTTCAAAAGGCATTTATCACCGGGATAAATTTTACGTTTTATATTTTTTCTCAAGATATTTTGCTCTATTTCAATATCTCCGTTTTCGGCAAGCAAAGTGACGCCGTATCCTTTACGCATATAAATTTGTCCGGCAGCATTTTTCAGTGTTGCTTTACCGTTGATGAACATTACATTAATTTCGTTGTCCAAGTCTTGAAGTTTTTCGGAGCTTGTAATAATCATTCCGCTGACAATGTAAATTTCAGTAGTCAACGTAAACTTTTTTATTCGTGTAGTTTGCAATACGACATCGCTTAATTGACTTATGGTAATGTATGATTTTTCTGTCAAATCAAGTGATAAGCTGGAATGAAGCCCGGTTAATATTTGCGTATTATCAGGTAATACATCGCCGTTTTTTACCGGAGTCCATCCGTTCTCTTCATTGTTTCGAAAAACTTCACCTTTTACTTCTGCGACTTTGAATGAAAGCTTTTGTTCCGGTTCAGATTGTGCAAAACATATAAACGGGATAATAAGAAAAAATAAAATGAATTTCATTTAGTAACTCCTTGTGTATTGCAAAATTATTTCTTACGGAATTTTGCCGTTATCACATTAAAATAGGGTAGTTTGAAAATAATTCCCAGTAAGAAATATAATAATATTGCTGTAAAACCGGTAATACATCCTGATATAAAATATTGTAATTTATTGTGGAGTGAAATATTTTCCGTAATGAAAGTTAAAATTTCTGAATGGATAAAAAATACTACCAATGCAAAAATGCAATTCATAATAATGATACGAATAATTTCGAAGATTTGCATTTTTGGAAAAATCGTATACTGCACGTTTTTTACACAGAATACCATAACTAAAAGTAAAATCATTTGGATTAAATAACCGGCTGTTCGTCCGAATGCAAGACCCGAAATTTTCATATTTTCCGGTAAAATCTTTATCAATAGATAAGATGAGAATATGGTTGTCGCACACATTAAAAGAGAAATAAACATCGGCATAAAAGTTTTTTTCTGAGCATAAAAATATTTAGCTACAATAATTGTGGTGCTGTAAAATGGGATTCCCAGCATATAAGCTAAAAATGTACTGCAAGTCAGTTTTGTGTCTTGCAAAGTGAAACTTTTGTAACCTAATAAAATATCAATCATTTCAAATCGCAATATGACCATAAGCGAGCATATCGGTAATGTCAGAAATAAAAGAATCTTTAATTTGTCGAATAATGATTCCAACATTTTGTCATATTCACCCAGAGCAAAATTTTTGCTGAATATCGGAAATGCAGTAGTTGAAAGGCTTACCGCAATCATTCCGTAAGGAACCATACTGAAATTTTCAGCATAACTGTATATAGTCAATGCTCCGGCACATAAAAAAGAAGCGTAGCCGGTAATGAAAAATTTAACGAATTGTTCTCCGCCCAAAGCTATTACTCTCGGAACGGCAAGAAATATTAAATCAAAAAATTCTTTATCAAATTTCGGGAAATTAAAATTGTAACGGAAACCGGCATATATCGCACCGATTAGTTGAATGGCGAACCAAAGAAAACTTCCCAATACAGTTCCCCATGCAGCAGCATCTATGCCTAATTTTTTATTCAACAGTAAAATACCGGCGATTATTCCCACATTATAAAAAAGCATTGCTATAGAATAACTTGTGTAGCGTTCTCGGGCGTTCATGTATGATCCCAGAATCCCGGCAAGTGTAACAAAGAGCGGTTGAAGTAGCATTATGCGTGTCAGACGAATTGTAGTCTCAATTTTGTAAGAGTCGCCGGCAAAACCTTTTACCAGAAAATTTTTTACTATTACAGGAGCAAAGAACCAAGCTAGTATGGAGATTGCTGCTACTGCTGCAAAAAAGAAATTAAGCATTGCACAACAATTTTTATCCAGCTCTTCGTTGTTATTGAGAGAATCTTCTTGTTTACTTAGAATCCCGGAAAAGAACGGTACAAGAACAATAGATATAATTCCGAATACAGTCAGATTGTAAATAATATCTGGCAAAACAAAACTCGCATTATAACAATCTGCAATACCGTTATTTTCCGTTGCTCCGTAGATTGCCGCAAGAATTGTAGAGCGTAAAAGTCCGAGAATACGTGAAAGCAAATTGGAAACGGCAACTATTAACGTCGCCAGAAAAAACTTTTTTTTATTCTCCGTCACTTGTACCTCGTTCTGTATTTACTTTGCCATTGTCCGAATCGTCAGTTGCTGTATTTTGACCGGCAGCTTTTTTTATTTTTTCTAATTGTTCATGTAAATAGTCGTAATTCGGATTTATATCGATAGCTTTTTTAATGATTTCGATAGCTTTTTCATATTGATTGGTTTGATAATAGGCTTCAGCTAAAGTATCAAGAAAGTTATCGTTATTTGGTTCAAGTTCGCAAGCTTTTTGTGCAAATGCTACAGCATCTTCAAGCTGAATATGATTTTCACAATACAACCATGCGAGATTGTTCAATGCATAACTGTTGTTGTCATTAAGCTCAATGGCTCGTTGCAAGTTTGATTTTGCATTTTCAAAATCTTTTGCCAATGAGTACAAATATCCTAAGTCAGCGTAAATATTGCTGTTATTTTCATCATTTTTAAGCGTTTCTTTTAATAAATTGATGGCTGTGTCCAATTGATCATTTTTTCTGTAAAACTCAACTAAACTGTTTACGAAACTGATTTCCTTAGGGAATTTTTCGTGTGCTTTAAGCAATATTTCCAAATGATTTTCATCATCTTCGGTTTGGCGGTAAAGTTGTGCAAGGTATTCATAAACTATTACGTCATCTGGAGTTTTTTCTAAGAGATAAAGTAATTCTTCTTTGCACTCATCAAATTTTTCCAATTCGTATTTTACCATTGCCAAAACAAGCGAAAAATAATTATCAGTAGGGAAAAGTTGTTTTGCTGTGACAGCAATTTGTTCGGCTTTGTCCATTTTTTTTACGGCAAAAAGGCGACTTAAATAATTTTTATAAACATCCGGCTGCTTATATTTATCGAGTAAAGGTTCAAAGAATGTTTCATAATTAATATTAGGATTTTCCATTACAATTTTAAATTGGAAAGATTGCAATAAAAGTCCTATGTATTGGTTTAAATATGAAATTTCCGATGCGGGAATTATTGTATTACGCAATTGCAATTCTGAATCGAGAATAAAATGATTATCTGCTATTTTTTCTGCATTAAATTTGAATAAGAAGTATTTATTTTCTTTAAAAACATTCTGCAAATTATGTTCTGCTATTTGATAATTGTCAGGGAATTGACAGTCCATTTTCTTTTTAAAAGTGAATGCAAAGTCTTTTCTGTAATCGTACAGAGTTTCCGGCGGCATAGAAAACCATTCTCCCAAATCACCGAGTTGGAAATTTAAAATTTGTTTTCCGTCTAATAAAATTTCTGTAACGTTATCAGCCGTAGTATCAATAGTAAGATAAAAATTTCCTGAATACGGATTATCTTCTTTTAAAGTCATTTGTTCCGGTTTTAGATTCGGGAAAATATCTTTTTGAATCCTGTAAAAATAATCTTCTTTTATTGATTGAGCATCAGAATTTTTTTCTGCAAGTTGAGTTCTGAAATATTCGGCAAAACTACCGGTAATTTCTTGAACCAAATTAACTTTCGCTCCTCCGATGTGGTCGATTATAACTTTGTAATCTTCTGTCATACTGTTGAGTGTTGCATCGATTATAGGAGTAGAAACAACTTCTGCTTTGCCCTCATCATCAATAATCAAAGCATTTGTAGATTGAAGTTGAAACGTAAGATTATCATATGCGGTAAATTTTGTACTAGGATCAAGATATAAAGTTTGCGGAATGCCATTCTGTGCAGGTACATAAGTAATCATGTGGTTAAAAGCACATGGAGCCGGCATTTCTACATCAATTTGACCGTTGTTTATACTGGAAATCATCATCGGATAAGATTTGATTCCGACTTTTGATAATGCTCCGGAAAGAAGTGCGTTTTTGTCGGCGATGTTTCCGCTGTTGTTTTTTAATGTGATTTCAGGAGTTTGCAACGGTAAAAAAGTACTTTCTCCTTGGTTTGATATATTTTTTTGAATATAGCGATAGATATTTTTCAATTGTTCAAGTTTGTCATCGGGCAAATCGACTAATATCGGACTGTTTTCCGGTAATGGCGACTTGGCAAAAGAATTGTACCGTGGAGCAAACCATTTTCCGAAATCATTCCATTCATTATAAGATGTCAAAACAATTTTTGGGGAAACATCGAAAATACAGATATTTTCAAGTTGGGAAAGCTGCAAAATTTCCGGATTTGTACATGTATACGAAAAAGTTGTTATTCCGTTATCAGTTGTTTCTTCCGGTAGAAAATCATTTACGCCGTCGGGAATCAAGTAAAATTTTAGTTCTGACGGAAAGCTTACCGTGTAATTTTTTTTATATGTTTGAATACCGGATGCAACATAGAAAATATCACTTACATTCGGAGATTCTTCCTTTTTATTTTTAATTCCTTTGAATGCAAGCTTGTAACAAAGAATTGTTCCTTTTTGGATGTCTGAACATTTTATAATAATATTTTTTTTACTGCTGTCCGGAAGATTTTGAAATTCTATATTTTGATTTTCTATTTTTGAAATACTTCCGTTTGGGTTAATCAATAAAGCTTCCGTGGAAACAGCTTTAAAATGTTTGGAATCGTATGCAATAGGGAAACTTTCTAAAATATTTGTTTCATCAAGATTGTTTACTTTTATTGCACCTTCTTGAACGTAATCGAAAAGATTATTCTCGATAATAGATACATTTTTCTTGTACAAAAGATAAAGATAGTTTCCGATTTCTTCCTGATTTTCTGTACTGTAATCTCGATTGAGTGTGTTTATGTACTCAATATCGATTCCGCTTATATTGTTTTGCATTGTAACAGATTTTGCCGGTTGAGAAATTAGACCGAGAAAAAACGCCGCCGTAGAGTCGTCTGAATATTTTTCTGCTATTTCTTCAAAGATTTCTTGTGCTTTCTGTAATTTTCTTTCGTGATAAAAACTTATTCCCAATAAATAAGCAGCTTCTTTCCACTGATTGTCCGAAAATAAATTGTTTTCAAATTGCGGCAAAAGAGTTTTTTCTACACCGATAAAGTCTTTTGTAGAAAACTCCAATTGTGCTTTGTACAGATACAAATCAGCAAGTTTGGGATTTTTATTTATATAATTGTCTATCAGTAACAATTTTTGCATTGTTGTTTTTGATGATAAGTCATTTTTTATTTTATTTATGTCGTTGTCATAAAAATTAATTTTTGCATTTAACAATGTGAATGAAAATAAAAAAGATAAGATTAGGCATTTTTTCATACGGACTTCCTAAAATGGATATTAACAAAGCTATATTTTTTAATCGTAGTTAATAATTAAAAAAATAAGCGGAAAAGATTTCTCAATACTGTACAAGTTTTTTATATTACTGGCAAGTGATGCATTTTTTACAAAAATAACGAATAAAATGCATAAAGTAGAGGCATATTCAACTTTATAATTGATGTAATCGATAAAAAGTAATAATTGCTTCATTGGAGAGGAGTTATAAATGTTAAAACTGGAAGATCTTTTTTACGGCTCGGATCTTGTAGCGAATGTTTTCAAAAAATCATTATTGAAAATAGGGCAGTTTTCTACAGATTATATATTTTCGGTTAGTGATTTAAACGCTTTGCACGGAGAAGTTTTCCAACGCTTGATAGATCCGTTAATGCAATTCAGCGATTGTAAAATCAGAATAAAAGATTTTAATAAACTAAGCTTTAATTATATTTTCCTACTGAAAGAGGCAAGTCTTCGCGGATGTATGCGTTTTTTGGATGCTCGGCGAAAAAGAGAAGAAGCAGACGACAATAATGAAAGTTTACCTCATATGGAAATGCCGGAAATAGGCATAACACGTGCAACTTTGGAAAAATATGTCGAAGAAATAGACAGAGACAATTATGTGAAAGTTTTGGAATTTGTGAAAAGAAATGCAAAACTTGACAGTGCGACCATTATGAAAATGGTTGATGCCGGCGTAACAAAGCAACATCCTTTTATTCACAATAAGATTAACATTTTGACAAGTGAAATGTTGAATCGTTATGTTCCTAATTGGCATCCTTATTTACAAAAGCTTATAGATAAAGCATTTGAAGAAGTTGCCAGTGAAAAAGAAGCTCGTGAAAGAAAACGAGAAGAATTGGGATTAATTTTGGAAACAGGTAAAGGCTATATGAAAGGCAAGGCTATTCCGAAATTAATGGAACTTAGACAGCGTTTGCTTCTGGATTTGAGTGCAGCAGGAAAAGCAGAAGTGGCAAAAGAAGATGTTGATAAGTTTTTATTGAATAAAAATGAGTTTCAGATTTTCCAAGTAACAAAAAAGGCTGTGGATAAAAAATTTTACGGAACATTTGAAGGTGAAGCGTATCATATTGATATTTCCGATTTCCCGAATATTAAAATAACAGAGAATTCCGAGGATGTATTTACTCTTAATGAGAAGAAAATAAATTTCTTAAGAAGTAAACTAAAAACTATGATAAGTCCGGAAATCACTGTTGAAATGAAAAGTAAATATGAGAATTATAATAATGTTTATGTCCTTTATAAAAAGAAGAGAACAGAAATATTTGATACGATTATAGAACAGCGAGATCCTGAAGGGCTGAAATTGATTTTAGCAATACTTGATTTGGATATAAAAGATCCGTTGGTAAAAACATATTATGCTCCGGTAGAAAAGTTGCAGAGTTCGATAGAACAGGTAAAAATAGACGAAATGCTGTTGGATTTTGTACAAAGTCAAAAAGACAATGTAGGTTTCTTTGCTAAATTGTTCGGAATGTTTTTCTCTTCTTCAAAAGAGAACGATTTGAAAAATAGTGTGTTAAAAGAAAAAACTAAAATTGCAGCGGTAACAAAATCTCTTACATCGGTTAGTTTTTCTGATTCTCTTGCAAATCATCAAACTCCGGTTCAATCGGCTATAGGAATTTTAAAGGCAGCAAATCATGATGATGATATTCGGGATATTTTGAGAATGTCTATTGATAACAGTGAAAAAGTTGCACGAATCTTAAAGTTGAGCCAAGATATAGGTAATACAAATAAGGCTTATATCGGTAAATCAGAAAAGACTAAAGCGGAATTTTTAGAAGAGTTGAGCAAGGAATTTTAATTTGTATTAATTCATATAAAACTGTTTTTTAAAAGTGTACCTTAAAAGTTAAAATAATTTTTAAGGTACACTTTTTTTATGTTCATTTTTTCGGTCAGTGAGCCACGGTGAGTTCCGTAAGGAACGAACAATGATGAGTTCGTAGAACGAATGAAATGTTTTCGCAAGAAAACATCAGGTAAAACGAAGTCTTTTTGATTCGGAAAGACCGAGCGGAAGAATCCGTGTGGCTCCTGTCATTCCGAACTTGTTTCGGAATCTCCTGATAAAAAGAGACCCTGAAATAAATTCAGGGTGACGATACTTTTTTATGTTCATTTCTCTCATTTTGAACAGTAAAACAACGTCGAACTGTACGTCCTCAAACATCGTTTAAACCACATCTCACGAGGTAAAATAAAAAAACTTCAACTTTTTTCCCGAAACTTGTAAGCATTTATGAAAAAAAATGCATTAAAATTTGTGGAGAAAATTTTTTCTCCTAATTTATATTTAGTAGGAAAAAAAGAATGGAGTTTTCAGAAAAATACGAAGATATCAGTTTCACAAACAATTTTGCATTTTGTAAGGTTATGCAGAACGAGGAGATTTGCCGGGAAGTCATTGAGACGCTTCTGCACATTAAAGTCGGCAAATTAAAATACAAATCGCTGGAAAAAGAACTTAAACTTGAAATTGACAAGCGAGCAATTAGGCTGGATGTGTATGTTGCCGACAGTGACAGAGTTTTCGATTTAGAAATGCAAACGACCGACAATAAAAACTTAGATTGTAGA
>JAGANG010000018.1 GCA_017624275.1 Spirochaetales bacterium
ACCTTCGTTCATAATCATAATTCTGTCTGACATTGCAAAAGCTTCTTCTTGATCATGAGTAATATAAATCATTGTGTTTCCATATTTTTTTTGAATATGTTTTAGTTCTGCTCTTAAAGAAAGACGTGTATCAACATCCAAAGCACTCATTGGTTCATCAAACAAAATAATTTCTGGATTCATAGCCAATGTTCTTGCAATTGCAACACGTTGTTGTTGTCCACCAGAAAGTGAAGTTGGGCGTTTGTTAATATGTTCAGAAAGTCCCACATCGTTGATTGTTTTTAAAACTTTTTCTCTAATTTGTTCTTTGGAATATTTTTCTTTTATATCTTTGTTATGAAGAAGGGCATATTCAACATTTTGCAAAACTGTCATATTTTCAAACAAAGCATAATTTTGAAAAACAATTCCCATTCCTCTTTTTGAAGGATGAAGATTTGAAATATCTTGATTTTCTTTGATAATTGTTCCATCATTGGCTTTTTCCAAGCCAATTAGAATGCGAAGCAAAGTTGTTTTTCCACAACCAGATGGTCCTAAAATTGAAAGGAACTCTCCGCTATTAACGCAAAAGTTTAAACTCTTAAGAATCTGTTTTGAACCGAAAGATTTGTTCAAATTATTAATTTCAAGTTTAATATTTAACATCTCTCACCTTATTAAATTACAAAAAACATTCAAAAACGCACAATATGTATAATATATTGAACATTTTTTATCAATATCTTTTCATTAGAATTCTTATATTTACAAAAAAAGATTTGAAGCCCAATTTTCAGTAACTAAAAAAATTAGGGTGTTTTTCGACTGTACCAATTTGACTTACCCACTCTGGTTCGATTTCAATTTCATACTGGCTTGTTAAGAATTCGATTTTACCTACTTTGATTTTCAAAATTGTTTCGATTAGTGACTTGCAGATGTCTTTATTTTTCATGACCTGCGAGAAGATAAAATCATCAGTAAAAGTCAAATCTTCCCTGTGTTTAAATCTGTTAAATTTTAATGCGTTTCGGAGTCATTTTTAACTACAAGTTGATAAAAAAACCCGATATTCGAGATTTTCGAACATCGGGTAAATCAGTAAATAACTATTCCAAACCTATCAGCCGCTTTCCTACACGTACAGCGTCCAGACCGTCTTTTGAATATCCGTCTGCACCGATTTCATCAGCATAATCTTGTGTAATTACAGCTCCACCGATGATAATTTTAGCTTTACATCCTTTGTTTCGTGCGATTTCAACAACATCTTTCATTCGTATCATTGTAGTTGTCATCAAAGCCGAAAGTCCTATTAATGCAGCATTTTCAGCCATTGCCTTATCAACAATTGCTTCACTGTCAACATCTTTTCCCATATCCAACACATCAAATCCGTAGTTTTTCAACATAATTCCTACAATATTTTTTCCGATGTCGTGGATATCTCCTTTAACTGTTGCTAAGATAATCTTTGGTTTTTCCTCTTTTGCACCGCCTTCTTTTTTTATAAGCGATTCAAGAGATGCAAAAGCGGTCTTCATTGCTTCTGCTCCGGCTATTAATTGAGGTAAAAAGTATTTTTTTGATTCATAAAGATCGCCTACTTTATTAATACCCGGAATCAAATGTCCGTTGATAATTTCATCGGCACTTACTCCGTCATCAAGCATTTTCTTTACACGGTCAACGATGATTTCTTTTTCACCGTTTACGACACAATCAAAAACGCTGTTACTTTCAGCTCGTTCTTTCTTACTTGCTCCGCCGTCACCTGAAGTCATGTCTGTTTTGATAACATTTGAAACATACATCATGCTGCCCTTATCATTAAGAGCAAGTACGTCGGACGCATATTTTAAGTTCATCAAAACCGGTTCGTTAGGATTGGCAATTGCCGATGAAAGTCCGTTGTAAATACACATTGCAAGAAATGCACCGTTTACCCATTTACGTTCAGGCAATCCAAACGAAACATTAGAAAGTCCCATTGTCGTATTTACACCTAAATCTTTAGCACACCATCGCACAAAATCCAAAGTCTCAAGCCCTGCACGCTGTTCACTGGAAACTGTCATGGTAATACAATCCACTACAATATCATCTTTTGTAAATCCTAATTCTGTTGCCTGTGCTAAAAGTTTTTTTGTATTTTCAATTCGTCCTGTAGCCGTAGTCGGTACTTCTTCATCTGATAAAGGCAACAAAATAAACATTGCTCCGTATTTTGCTGCGACATCAAGTAACGGCTGTTTTATCTTTTCTAAAGATATTGAGTTTATCAAGGCTCTTCCCGGATAAAGTCGCAAAGCTTTAGCTATAATATCAGGATTTGAAGAATCGATTACAAGGGGTAATTTGCTTGATGTAGAAAGCATTGCTATTGCCTGCATCATTACGGCCGATTCGTCGATTCCAGCCATTCCTACATTGACATCAAGTAAATCAGCTCCGCTGTTTTCCTGTTCTACGGCAAAGCGTTTTATTTCTTCAAAACGACCTTCACGTAAAGCTTCTTGGAATTTCTTCTTTCCTGTTGGATTGATTCTTTCACCGATTACTTTTACCGGCGTGCCGGGTTTTAAGAATACATGACCTCTTGCACTTGATAATCCGCTGATTCCGGCTTCGTTTTCAATCCAAACTTTAGGCGTTTTTCCTTTTATATGTGAAGCAACTTGAGCGATATAAGCCGGTGATGTTCCACAACATCCTCCCATCATATTCACGCCGGCTTCTACAAAATCATCAACGAAAGTTCCGAATTCTTCAGGCGGCATTTCAAATACGGTTTTACCGTCACGCAATTTAGGCAATCCTGCGTTCGGTTTTACAATTACCGGAATTTTTGCCAACGGTTTAATTTTTCGAACAACTTCCAGCATTTTATCCGGGCCTACCGAACAGTTACATCCGAAAACGCTTACTCCCAATGATTGCAAAGTAATCAACGCCGTAATCGGGTCTGTTCCGGTAAGAGTATAACCGTCTTCCCCAAAAGTCATTGTAGCAATAATAGGCAAATCACAAACTTCACGAACAGCTATTACCGCCGCACGAAGTTCTTGAATATCAATCATTGTTTCTATTACAAAAAGATCTACTCCGCCGGCAAGTAATCCTCTCGCCTGCTCTTTATATATTTCCACGCAATCTTCAAACGACAAACTACCGAAAGGTTCTACAAATTGTCCGGTAGGAGCCATATCCCCGGCAACAAATTTTCCGGCAGGTGCAATTTCTTTTGAAATCTCTGCCAAACGCTTGTTCATTTCAAAAACCTTGTTCTCCAGACCGAATTCTTGCAATTTCAATCTGTTACAACCAAAAGTACATGAATAAACAATATCGCTTCCGGCATCAAAATAGGACTTTTGAACTTCCTGTATTACCTGCGGATTTTCCATTACCCAATATTCCGGACTTACACCGGACGGCAGTCCTCTTTTTTGCAATTCAGTTCCTGTAGCTCCGTCAAGTACAAGCACTCGTTCTTTTAAAAGACTATACAAATCAGTTTTTGTCATCTTTTACCCCATTTTTGTAATTTTTTCGCAATATATCACAACAGCCAAATTTTGAGAATAGCTTTGTAAAAAGCCGTCATCTTCTAAATATCCGACATTTCTGCAATTAACGGCTCACTCCGGGACCTTCCAAAATTGAAAATCCTTGCCCTTTCTTTTTTACTTCTATTCGCAAAGGAAATTCATCTTTTAATGTTTCTACATGAGTGATAATTCCCAACATTTTACCGTTTTCCTGCTGTTGAGTTTGCAACATATTAACGGTACTTGCCAACGCCTGACTGTCCAACGTTCCGAAACCTTCATCGAGAAACAAAGTATCAATTTTAATTTTACGACTTGCCATTGACGAAATCCCCAAAGCCAACGACAAACTCACAAGGAATTTCTCTCCGCCTGAAAGATTACTTACGCTGCGTTTTTCATTTCCCAAATCATGGTCAATCAAGTACAAAGCCAAATCTTCCGCAGAATCAGAAATCAATTGATAACGATTGGTAATTCTTTGTAAATGAAGATTTGCTTCTATAATCAATTGCTTTAAAGTTATACCTTGTACAAATTGTGCAAAATCCTTACCGTCCGCAGCACCCATAAGATTTTTCATTTTGCTCCATTTTTCACAACGCAACTTTTGTTCATCAAAGGCTTTACGCTTTTCACCGAAAGTCTTCACATTTTCATAATGAGACATTAGTTTGTGGTTAAAATCAGAAATTTCCGCATTAATATCTTGCATTTGCTCATCATAATTTGCAAAATCTGCGTCCAGTTGCTCAATATTTTTTTCAGTCAATGCCCGACTGTTTTCTTCATCAAAATTCTTTCTGCAAATTTTCAACGCTTCCGCAGCCTTATCGCAACGACTTTTTATTTTATTTTCTATATTCTCCAACTTCTCACGGTCAATTTTAGTCGCATTTTCTACGGCATTTTCACTGTCAAATCCGGCAACACGATAAGCCTGTTCAAAATCGACCTCAATTTTTTGCAACTCATCTTCAATATTTTTTAAATCGATACGACCGCTTTCCGTTCTGGTTGCAATTTCATTTAACTGCTTTTGAATCTGCATAAACCGAGATTCACAATTTTCAAAATCTTCTTTGGCAACATTAAATTTTTCATTCAATTTTCTTTGTTCTTCTTTAAGATTTTTAGTTCCGAATAAATCTACACGCTTATTGTAAATATTCTCATTTTCGCTTTTTGCTCTTTTCGTAGCTTCATTTCCCGCTGCAAAATCTTCATTCTTTTGCGACAAAAAATTCTCTTTTTCAGAAAGTTCAGCTTGTAATTGCAATTTTTTCTGACTGATTGTTGTTAATTTTTCCTTATGAAACAACCAATTTGCCTTACGAGCTTTGAGCATTTCCATTATATTTCCCAGTTCGGACATCGTAATTTCATTTTTCCACATCGATAAAACTTCGCACAATTTACACCATTCAATTTCAAAGCGACCGGTTTTATCTTTAAGTTCTGTTTTTTTCGCAGCAAGATTTTCAGTCAAACTTTTTTCAGCAGCATTTTTCTTATTCAAAATATTTATTACGACATCATACTTTTCTTTTGAATCTTCCCAATTCTTTTTTCGTTCCGCCAATTGTGCCGTTATATTTTCAAGCTTTTCGGCTAAAGTTGAAAAATCATCTGTTTTCAAATCGGAAAAACCGAAATCTGATAATTTCAATGAGATTTTTGTCAAATAAACACCGACGCCTGCCGCTTTGTCGTCATGCAATTTTTGGCAATTTTCTACATTATGCAAAGCTACTTTTGCATTTTCTTTTGCTGCATTCAAATCTGCGGCAGCCGTTTCTTTTTCCTTTTGAATATTTTCAATATGCCCGGCTAAAACATGTACGCTGTCTTTAAAATCAGCCGAATATTCTGCATTACCGGAATATTTTCCGCCGCATACCGGACAATCGTCGCCGTCTTTTAAGCAAGTTCGCAAAAAAGCACTGATTTTACCGATTTCATCTACGCAAAGCCCATCGAGCTTTTTTTGTACATTGTCGAAATTTTCCTCTGCCCGATTCAACTCTTCCTGTTTTGCGTTCAATATTTCCTGCAAGTCATCAAGTTCATTTTTCAGATTGGCAATTTGCTTCAAATCCTCGCAAATTTTCTCGGCTTCAACTTGTATTCCCGAAAAAAACAAAGGCAGTTTTTCATCCGCTGCATTATTTTTTTGATACTCCTCCAGCTCCTTTTCTGTTTTTAAAGCTTTTTCTTTTTCCGTTTTTATCGCCGACAATTCATTTTCGTATTTGCATATATCGTTACGCAATTTTTCTATTTCACCATTTTGCAAAATGAAATTCTTTGTTCGTTCCTGCCATGCTTCTAAGTTTTCCACAAGTATTTCATCATTTGCAAAATTTTGCAGATAATCTTTTTCTTTTACTTCGTCATTTTCTAAAGCAATAAGATTTTCTTGAACATTTTTGATTTGATATTGCACATTCTGGATTTGCTTGCGTAGATTCTGTTCATAACTCAACGCCTCGTTATAACGCTGTTTAGAACTAATCACCTGTTCATCAAGTTTTAAAACTTCCTCCCAAACAGGCAAAGCTTCATTTTTTTCCTTTTCAGCAGATAAATAAACATCTTTGGCTTTGTTCTTTTCACATTCAATATCTGCGGCGTTTTTTTTCAACACATTAAATTGAGATACCAACTTCGCATTTTCATTTTCTTTATTAATTTTAGCTTCACGATTTTTTTTCAAAACAGAAAATTGCGGCAAAAGATTCGTCACATTACGAGCGAGATTCAACATCTCACGTTGCGGCTCAAATTCCTTGTCGGCATTTTCCGCAGTCTGATATTCATCCCGGGCAATTTTACAGTCATTGCTTATTTTTTCCAGATTTTTACGCCACTGTTTTTGTTCAATAATTTTATTTTGTTCGCATTTAATATTTTTTAATTCTTCATCTTTTGCTGAAATTTCAAGTTTAATCTTTTCAATATCTTCATCGCTTAGACATTTCTCTTCAATATTTCCCAATTCATTCTGCAAATTTTTTAGTTTATTTTCCTCTTCCCTAAAATGTTCATGAGTTTTTTGTGCTATCAATCGATATTTTTCACCGCCGGACAATTTCTCAAGAATTTTAGTTCGCTCTTTTGCCTCACCGGAAAGAAAACGGGCAAAATCTCCCTGCGGCAACAAAACAGCTTGTGTAAACTGGTCAAAATCCAATCCGATAATTTTCACAATCTGACTGTAAGAATCTCGCCTTGTTACACTTAAATTTTTTTCCGTTCCGTCATCTTCTATAGAAAAAAGACTGCGTTTGTAATCACCTAGATTTTTATTTCTCGTATAAGATTGTTCCCAACCGGAGACATAAGTTTTTCCGTTACTTTCAAAAGTTACCTTTGCAAAACAAGATTTTTCGCCCCAAGTCATAACTTCATTTTTTCTGTTATTCACCGTATCTTGACGCGGAGTTTTTCCGTACAATGCCAGACAAATAGCATCGAGAATTGTGGTTTTACCGGCTCCGGTTGGGCCGGAAATAGTAAACAGTCGCCCGAAATCCTCAAAGATTTTATCGGTAAAATCAATTTTCCAATGTCCTCGAAGAGAATTTATGTTTTCAAATTCCAGTTGCTTAATTTTCATCTGCTGCCTCCGTTTTTTCTACTTCTTCAGTAACTTCACTGACTAATTGTAAAAACAACGGCATAAGTTCTTCCTCTTCATCCGTTCGCTCTTTACTTTTTAAAAAGACATTAAAAATGTCACGCTCCGAAAAATCTGACAAATCTCTGACAGCTTCATCGTTGATAAGTTGATTTTCATAAACGCCGCCTTCGATTCTGAAACGCACAATATCAAACAAAGCTCCGTCCGTTACATCTGCAAGTTCTCTTTTAAAATCTATTCCGTAAACATTGTCTGTTATATGTACATCTATCAATGCCTTACAATTTTCATTTTTCAACTGCTTTAATTTTTCACGAATTCCGTCCAATGAATCTTCCAATCGAATATATTTTGTATAAACCGGCACTTCATGTGAATTAATTTGCGGTTTGCATTCATCATCAAAATTGATTTCCAAAACGTAATGAGGAATTTCTGTTTCATCAAATCCCATAACAAAAGGCGCCCCGCAATAACGAATATGATTTTTACCCGAAACTTTTTGATTGCGGTGAATATGTCCCAATGCAACATAATCGAAAATCTCCGGGAAAACAGAAGCTGAAAATCCGTCCAATGTACCGACAATCTCACGAACGCCGTCTTCATTTGCATTTCCTCTTAATGCCCCGGCTGCATAAAGGTGTCCCGTCGCTATAATCGGGATTTTTTTATCACAAGTTTTGCGAATTTCTTCTGCTGCCATTGATGTCTGTCGGTAAATCTCTCGATACGCATTTTCCATTTTTTGAGCTACTTCCGCCTGTCGCAATCCGGAATGAATTTGTGATAAATCGCTTTCTCGGATAAACGGTACGGCACATACAAGCCCGATGATATCGGCATTTTCATCTTTCAGTTTAACTACCAAATCAGCCGGCGTACGTTCTTTTATACTACCGACTACGCTGATATTAAATGCTTCCAGTAAATATTTAGGTGCATCCAACAATGACGCATTATCATGATTGCCGCCGATTACGACTATATTGCGACAATTTGTATTTTTTAATTCTGCAAGAAAACTGTAATACATTGCTTGTGCCGTACTGCCGGGCATTTTTGTATCAAAAACATCTCCGGCTATTACCAAAACATTTATGTCCAATTCAACAATTTTTGCGTGCAACCATTTTAAAAACGCAATATTTTCTTCTTCTCGACTGCGTTCATTCATTGTATTACCCAAGTGCCAGTCTGAAGTATGAATCATTCTTATTTTGCTCATCAAATATTCCTTTGAGATTTTAATTCCTGCTTGCTATCTTAACATATTCAATGTCTCAAATAACGCTACAGCGATTCATTTTTTCTAATTTTTTAATCTGTTCCCATAAAAAGGACATAAAAAAACCCGATATTCGAGAAACTTTCGAACATCGGGTAAATTAACAATTGTTAGACTAAGGTTTTATTTTACTAAAACATATCTTGCAGATAATCCGGGAACACTTACATTACCGCTAAATGATTCACCTGAAATCAAGTCTGTACCTGAACCGCCGATATCAAATGATTTAGAATCTGTTCCATAGTTGAATGCAATAAAAATAGTTTCACCGCCACCTTGTTTTTTAGCTACATAGAAAGTTTGTTCACCTACAATTTGAGTATTTGTTCCATTCCACAAAGCTTCATGTTCTGCACGAGCTTGTAAACATTTCTGTGTAAAGTCATGAACTTCCTTTTCCCAATTATTAAACCCAGAAATCTTACCTGAAGAACGAGCAACATTATCTGCATACCAACCGCCGCCGTTTGAGTTATCAGCAGAACGAGCTCCGATTTCATCACCATAGTAAATTGTGATAGGACCGGAATATGCACACTGTGCGGCAAGAAGAACTTTGTTTCTTCCTACATACTGAGCGTTATCAAACCCACATCCGTATTTTTTCTGAATCAAATCACCAATACGATAAAGGTCATGATTTGTAAGCATAAAATTTGGATAGTACTCATCATAACTTCCGTCATCTTCTTTACATACATAACCTTTTTCTTGGTAAGTTTTATAAAGATAACTCAAACCTGTTGTAATATTTCCGGTTGTTTTACCATCCCATTCCTGTGCAAATCCCTGAATTATTTGATAATAAGCAGGGAAATCAAAACAAGAGTTCAATCCGTACCCCTTAGAACCTCTTGGAGAAACAACAGATGCTTGAAGTGATGTTTGGTTTCCATCCCAGTCTTCACCAACCATATAACCAAGAGTTCCCCAATCTTGACCTTTTGTTCCGTTTGATGCTGCAGCCGCTTCAACAACTTTACGAATATCATACCAGTAATTCATACCACCTGTATTACAATTTTTTCCAGAATTATATTCACCACCACCTAACTGATAACACTGGTCAAAACGCCATCCGTCAATATCGTATTCTGTAATCCAATAACTTGCTACATCTGAATAATACTTTAATGAATTACCATTTGTTGCATAATTTACAGGATTTGCAGTATCCGGAGTAATTCCCGGATTTTTAATACCTGTTCTGTTTGGAGAAGCTGCAACATTTCCTTTGTTATGTCCAAATACACCGTCAAGAATAACAGCCATTCCTTTATCATGGTATACTTCTACTAATTCTGCAAATTTTTCATTTGTACCAAATTGATCATCAACATTAAAGTAGTCATAAGCAAAATAACCAGTAGAATCAAGTTCACCACCACCGTTAGATTCAAAAATTGGTGTCATCCAAATTGCATTACATCCTAAATCTTTAATATAGTCTGCTGCGTTAATAATACCTTGTAAGTCCCCACCTTTAAGTGCGTTACTTGGTCCATAAGCACATGTAAATCCTCGACTTGGGTCACCATCTTGGAAACTTGATACCATAACTTGATAAATACGTAATTCTTTTGGATCTGAAACAATTGTAGAAACAGGTTTTTCTGAAACTACAATATTTCCCGTAACAGGTGTAGAACCGGCAGCATTAGCAACGCTTCCGGATACAGAAAGAGTTTTTGCTTCTGTTGTAAAATCTGCAACATTAAAAGTATTATTGCCAACTGTTAATGTTTTAGATTTTCCGCCTATTGTTATATTTGATGAAGTCAAATCTGTAGAACTTTTAACTGTGATAGTAAAACTTCCGCCTACTCTTGCTGATGTAGGTACTGTTACTGTAGGAGGTTGAGGTACTGTAGAAAAAGGCTCTGCACCGTTACTTGTAATTTTGTAACTACCTTTTTCTGTAATTTTTATATCATCTTGACATAACTTAGCATCACCTTTTGTAATAAGTAAATTTACACTGTCAGCATTTTCAAATTCATAAACATAATAATCTTTGTCAGTATCATCCATGGCAACACCGGGCCATTCTGGCTTTGAATATTTCGAATTAGAACATTCCCAATAATAAATTTGATTATATCCAAGAGACTTTTCTACATAAATCTGAATACCGTCAAAAGCAGGCAAAGGATTTATTGTAATAGTAGCTGTAGCTACAGAAGAATCTTCGCAACCTGATTTTACGGCAATCGCTTTTACCGTAGTAGTTTTACTTACAGAAATTGGACTTGTATATTTAGTACTTGAATCTGTAGGATCTTTTCCGTCTGTCGTATAATAAATATCAGCTCCGCTTGTTCCGCATGCAATTTTCACACTTTGAGCAGTTGTAAAAGTTCCGCTTGCCGGAGTAATTACCGGAGTTTCTACCGTATCGGTTGAAAGATTCAAAGTATAAGTTGCAGTTACTACAGAACTTTTTAAATCACCTTTTACAGCTACAGCTTTTATTGTGTGACTGCCGTTTGTTGTCAAAGAAATCGCACCACTGTACAATGTTGTAGGCTCTTGTCCTGGGTCTGTAGTATAATAAATAAGTGCACCTACAGTATTACTTGTAATAGTTATACTTGCATTATTGCTAAAAATTTCTCCAGAAGCCGGATTAAAAACCGGTGCAGAAACAGAATCTTTTTGTATTTGAAAGTTTACTGGTACTACAGCAGATGCTTTATCTCCTAATTTTACAAATGCTTTCAATGTATAAGATTTAGCTTCACTTAATTTTATAGCACTTGTAAATTGAGTACTAGATTCAGTAGGTTCTGTTCCGTCTAATGTATAGTAAACAGTTCCTTCCCCATTTGGATTAGAAATATTAACAGTAACATCTGAATTATAAACAGCACCTTCTGTCACACCATTTATCACTGGTGATAAAAGCAAATCATTATTTACTTTATAATTTGCTGTTTTCATATCTGAACTGATTAACATCCCATCAACGGTTAAATATGCCATAGCACTCACGATCATATCTGCATTGATTATAATAGGATTAGCATATCTTGTGCTTTTATCAGTAGGACTTGTTCCGTCTGTAGTATAATAAATTCCTGAAACAGAAGAATTACAAGTAATAGTCAAAGTATCACCGGGAGCAACAGTACTTCCTGCAGGTAAGCTAAAAATTAACGGTGTAACTTTAGTTTGTACCGGCGTCAATGATACTGACTTTGTCCCATTTTCGACAGCAACAGTCTCAGTAGTTTTAAAATATTCTACACCTGCATTGTCCTGAAATGAAAAGTTAAATGTGTAAGTTCCGGCAACTGCCAAACTATATGAAAACTTTTCATTGTTTTTATAATCAATAGTTTTTGAAGCACTGCTTGTAGGACATTCAACAATAACTTTTTTTATTTCCTCAGGTAATTTTGTAACAACTGAAAAGTCAACACTAGGTGTTTGGTTTTCAATATCAACAGTTAAAACCTGAAATTCTTTTTTCATTGAAAAATCTTTCTTTGTAGAAAATAAAGCTTTTCCTGATTCATCGAGAGCTATTGTTTCAACTGAATAATCTCCGAAAGCAACATTAGCAAACTTTGTTTGCAGTTTATTACTTCCCGCAATTTTTTCAGATTTGGTTGTAGTACTTTGTATAAGTTTTACTTCCCATCCGCCTTCCGGTTGAAAATCGTTTACCGGACGCAAAAGTACAGTTAAAGTACCGGATTTTGCTGTTGGCTCCGTAGATTCGTTATCATTGTCATTATCACTTCCGTCACTATTGGTACATGCAATAAAAAACAATAATATTACAAGAACAGAAAAAATATTCTTAACTATTTTTTTCATGTATCGCTCCTAAAAATTATAATTTTAGGGAAAAGAGCAAATTAAATACCAGAAAATAACTTTTCAGATAACAAGACGATTTGTTTCTAAATAGAAACACGTTTATTGATTACAAATTAAATTTCTGACAAAAAACACAGTAAGAAATCTTTCACCATTTCCAGTGCTTTATCTTGAATAGAGAATAAATTATCTTTTTCTGAATGAATGTTTTGCCATACTGCGGGAAGTTGATTTTTTTGTACTAAATAATTCTTAGCTTGATAATACGGGATAGCTCCTACGACCGTACCGGAAATACCAAATACTTTTACGCTCAACATATCTGTAGAAGGCAACTTTAACTGTATAACTTGAAAATTATTACGTTGTGCAATATCGAAAAGTTTTTTATTCAATTCCGGGTCGGTCATTACATTGCCACTTTGTTGTGCAATATAAACACTGTCGCCTATCCCGGAAAGTTCCATTACTATAATATGACGAATATTTTTCTTATTTGATAACTTGTTCAAATACATATAAGAACCGACATGCGGCATAATTTTCTGAAGTTTTTCCGGAGTAATCGCCCCGGAAATTGCCCCCAATAATTCTTCGTTATCCGTAAACACAAATCGTATATTATAAGCAAAAGTTTTCCCGGCGACAGTTTTTGCCAATGCCAATAATACAGCTACCGATGACGCATTGTCATTTGCACCTTCATTAGTTTTTAGAGAAATATCGTGATGAGCAAAAAAGACAATGTCCTGTTTAGTTGCATCATTTGACGTAGAAAATTCAATATTTTTCTGTCCGGCAGAATATTCTTGAATTACAGGTTGTAATTTTAATGATGTCAAATATTCAAGAATATATTCTGTTCTGTGACGTCCGCAAGCTATTAATTCTTGCAAAATCTCTTTTATCTTCATAATTTATTAACACATTCGTTAAATACTCTGCCTCGATGAAATTCATTCTGAAACAATCCGAAACTGGTACACCCCGGAGAAAGCAACACTACATCTTCCGATTTCAACTTCGGTAACATGTCCGAAAAAACTTCTTCTAATGAAGAAACTTCCTTTATATCTTTGCGTGAAATTACGTTTTTAATTTTGTCTGTTCCCGTTCCTTTTAACAAATAAATCATTCTTGGAATATTCTCGATTTCTTTTATACAAGTAAAATCAAGATTTTTATCAGTTCCGCCGCCGATCCACACAAGCGACTTCGCACTAATACTTTTTACGGCACACACAGCAGCTTCCGGAATTGTCGCCGTTGTATCATTAATAAAAGTCACATTATTCCATTCTCTGATTTTTTCCATTCTAAAAGGTACACCGTGAAATTTTTCTATACCTTCAGACAATTTTTCTTTATCGATACCGAGTGCCAAATAACACAAAGCTGCCGCTGATAATAAATTATTGCGGATATGTTCTCCCGGAACCTGAATTTTTTCATCATCAAACAACGGTATATCTCGACAATAACCTACGCCGTTATCAAAATAAATATCCGCAGCGTCCGATTTATCTCCGAAACAAAGTTTATTCTGCCCGTTACAAAATAACTCTTTTTTAATATAAGAATCTTTTGCCGGTATCAAAAGCAAATCGCCTTCTTGTTGATATTTAGCAATAATCAATTTATCGATAAGATATTTTTCCATTGAATGATAATAATTTTGATGATCATGCATTAAATTAGTAAAGATTACATAAGGGAATCGAGCATTCGCTTTTGCCAATTCTAAATCTCTTAATTGCCAACTTGATAATTCCAACACAAGCAGTGATTCTTCATTTAATTCTTCCAAAAATGACAACGGAGAAATAGAAATATTTCCGCCTAAAAAACAATTCTTTGTATAAACACTTAAAACAGAATATAAAACCGAAACTGTTGTCGATTTTCCTTTACTTCCTGTTACGGCAAAAATTTTTTCTGTAGGACAAACCTCCATAAAAATAGACAAATCACTCAGAATTTCTGCACCATTATTAATAGCTGCTTGTATATATTCATTTTCCGGTGATACCGCCGGGCCTTTCACTACAATATCAGCGTCAATAAAATCTTCTATATTATGTTTACCCAAAACATACGTCACATTACCGCCGAGATTTTCCAATTCGGCAATTGACGGAGCCAATTCCGTTTCAGTTTTTAAATCTGTAATTTTTATCGGGATTCCGTGTTTTATGAAAAAACCGGCAATTCCTGTTCCGCCTTTGTTCAGTCCCAGTCCTTGTATCAAAACTTTTTTATCTTTTATTCTAGTTAAAAATTTATCTAATTTATCGTTCATAATTTCTACTCCTAAAAATTAACGCTCTTCTATATCACAATTTTGAACAGCTGACCATAATTCAATAAAACTAGACAAAGAATATAAATAATGTTACGTTATTGAACTACTAAAAAAGTTGTAAGAGAAGGCAACATTATGGATATAAAATCAACTATTGAAACTGTAAAAGGATTTCCGAAAGAGATTGCAGAAATCGCAAGAGAACTTAATAACGCAAAAAAAATTATAATATTCGGACATAAAAATCCTGATATGGATTGTATTGGTTCTCAAGTCTCACTGGCTCTTGCTATGAGAGAACGAGGAAAAGAAGTAATTATTTATTCAAACGGACCTTTTCACAGTTATATGGCTGATTACGAAAAACTTTATACAAATAAAGTAGAAAATATTGATGATATCGATTTATTTGTAGTTGTCGATACGTCTTCACTCAATCGTATTGATGTTGATTTTGAATTGCCTTTCGAAAAAGTAATTGTTTTAGATCATCATGTTACAAATGAAAATTTCGGGAAAGTAAATTATATTGATTCCGATTTAATTTCCGCTACCGAAATTATTTTTATGTTACTTGTTTATATGGATTACTCTTTTGAGAAAAATAAAACCGTCGTACAAATTTTATTAGACGGAATTCTTTCTGATAACGGATATTACAAGCACATCAGAACCGACAAATATATGTCTTTGATTTTCACATATTTGTTAATTTCTAAAGGTGCTAATCCAAAAGAAACATACGACAAAATGTATGTTAATAATAACATTGCCGAAATAAAGTTGCTGGGAAAAATTCTTGATAGAATCGAATCCTTAAAAGGCGATCAAATCATTTATACATACCAAACTGACAATGATGAAAACGAAAACGGCGTACAAGTCAGTTCAGCATTATTATTTCAGCAAATGACTTCGATTAAAACCGGGAAAATATTCCTTTATTTCAAAGTTAATACAGCTGAAAATAAAGTTATTGTCAGTATGCGTTGTTCTCCGGAATACGATATCGGTTCTATTTGTAATATTTTCGGCGGCGGCGGACACAAAGTTGCAGCCGGAGCTACTATATCCGGAGATTATGAAACAGTTAAGAAAAAAGTTTTAGATAAAATCTTAGAAATATATTTTTCATAAACGGTTTTTTTCATGAAAAAGTTATTTATCGATAATATTTTAGATTTAGATTCTTCCGCATTTATCGAAGGGGATGACTATCAACACCTTACAAAGTCTCTCCGAGTTCGTTGCGGAGAAAAGTTTGTTATAGAAGATTCTTCGGGAAATGAATATTCTTGTGAAGTTATTTCAATAAACTCAAAGATTATCGAAATGAAACCGCTTTCTGTTTTTGAAAGAAAACATTCTAAAAATTTTAAAATGACGCTTTATTTCCCTCTTTTAAAGGGAGACCGTACTGAATTGATATTACAAAAAGCAACTGAAATCGGAGTAGATAAATTCATTCCGGTAATTACAAAAAATACTGTAATACAATTAGACAAACAAAATAATAAATTGAAACGCTGGCAAACTATACTGAAAGAAGCTGCGATGCAGTCCGGACGTAAAGGAATTCCAGAAATCACACCTGCAATTGCGTTAAATGAGATTCCGACAATATTTTCTACAGAAGAACGTGGTTTTGTAGGAAGTTTTGATGGAATCAAATGGAATTGTTTGGAAAAAAACTTTACCGATATAAAAAATGTTGCAATTATAATGGGACCGGAGGGCGATTTTACTTCCGAAGAAGTTTCTGTTTTAAAAGATAAAGGTTTTACAGCAGTAAACTTTTCCGATAATGTTCTGCGAAGTGAAACAGCCTGTATATTTTTTGTTTCAGTTTTGTCAATGTTTCAATAATTAGGAGTACTAAATGCCGAGGTTGAAGCTTCTTGGGGTAAATGTCGATATAATGGAAGAAGATGAAATGATGCATGAAATTTATCGTCTTTCAAAACAAGATTATCCTGCCAGAATAATCCTTTTGGATAAACGTTTATTAATGAGTGCTAAACTTCACAAAGAACTTTTTAATATTATTAACAGTGCAGACTTAGTCATTCCAGTTTCAAAAAGCATTAAACGAGGACTAACTTTTTTAAGTAAGAAGTTTTATTCCGTATTGCCGGCATATCGTCAACCGATATTAACTCCATTTTCCTTTGCTATTCATTTACTTTCGTATTTTACAGAAATAGAACAAAGCGTTTATTTACTCGGTGGCTCAAAAAAATTAATCAAAGGTGCTGAGAAAAATGTTAAAGATTCGTATCCCGGCATAAAGTTAATGGGAGTTTACCATACTAAATATAAAAAAGATTTCGAATCAAAATTGCTCACTTCGATTTACAAGATTGCTCCGAATTTATTGTTAATCAGCAAAAAAAGTCCCAAAGCTGAGTATTGGTTGTCAAAACAAAAAGAAAAATTGCCAAACGGAGTGTCTATAATAATAGAAGACTTTGTTTATGAAATAGGAGAAAAAGTCATAAAACCTACAGACCGAGTCAAATATTCATTCGGTAGAAAAATTAAAAACTTTTTTTCTTTTCCGTCAGCTTTTATTCGTCATATTTTATTTGTTATCTATCTGCTTAATTACAAGATATTCAATTTGGAATACAAAGTAAAAAAAGAAAAGATTAAAAAAGAAACTCACAAAAAAGAGAAAGTGAAATTCCCTAAAGAAGATAAAAAGAGAAAAGTTACTGTTACTAAAACAAAGAAATAACAGTTGAAAGTTATGCTTTTATATCAAAACAGTTATCTTTTATTCCTTCATTTTTTATATCAATAGCTTTTTGTTTAGGCGTAAAAAAAGGGCATTCCCTACCGATAGAATCTTTCACTATCTTATAGGGAATTATCCCATTACACTTCAAACCCCATTTTTGACACAAATAAATCAAAGAATTACTATGACTTAAACTGTGTTTTAAAAAATTACATTTGTAACATGAGTTACGTATTTTCTCATTTCCCATTTGTATATTTTTGAACTATAGATTCATAATAAGCAATACACTTTCTTACATATTCTCTCTTTTCTGAATATGAACCATGAAAGAAAGAGCGTTTGAATCCATAAACAACAATGTCTTTAAACATTTTCTCCGAAACAGAAAAATTATCTGTCAACAATTTCAATTCTTTGCAAACACTTGTATTGGAAACCAAACGATTATCCGTACAAATCGAAACTGAAAGCCGCTTGTCTAACATTTTTAAAACAGAATGTTCTTTTATATCTTTTAATTCCGGCATTGTCTGCAAATTACTTGTTAGACAAACTTCTACCGTAATTCTTGAATCGGCAAGAAAATTTACTAATCCGGATATATATGATTTTTTATCTTTAATTGATAAATCAGTTATTTTGTCTTCTCTAAATAGTTGTAACCCATGACCGATTCTGTCTGCATGACAAGATGTTACTGCCGAAAAAATTGATTCCGGCCCGGAAGCTTCTCCCGCATGAACAGTTTTATGCAGAAAATGTTTATGAACATAATCATAAGATTGTTTATGGTCATCAGCCGGATGTCCCCACTCGCTTCCTGCAATATCAAATCCTACAATAGGAATATCCGATTCATCTCTAAGTTTTACAGCTGCTTTTGCCAACTCTAATGATGCCAAACTTATACATTCACATTCTGACGAATATTTGTGCATATCAAAAAACTTCTTATAATATGATGAAAAATTTGCATTACAATATCTCATTGCACAAACAATTAAACCATAGCGGAATTCCGGCTCATTTTCAGGAATATTTTTATTTATTTCGGCAGCAGCTTTTCGCATACCGCAATCAATACTTTTAACAACATCTTCAAAAGAAAGAGAATCGTTTATATGAAGTTGCGGTGCAAATCTTACTTCCACATATCTTACACCTTCCTGAAAATTATCAATCGCAAATTCATAAGATATACGCTCAAGAGATTCTACAGAATTCATTACCAATCCGGTATAAAAGAACCCTTTTAAATATTCATCAAGAGATTCATATTTGTCTTTAAATACAAGTTCTCGCATTCCTTCTTCAGTATAGGACGGCAATGTAACATTATTTTGTTTTGCCAAATCAATCAATGTCGAAAGTCGCAAAGATCCGTCAAGATGTACATGAAGATCTGTTTTAGGAATTTCACGTAAAAAATCTTCCCTGGTCAACATACTTTTCCCCCTGATTTTAATTAACAAAATATTTTTCTGACATTTGAAAAAACAAAGTTTCTACTTTGTTTTGAAACTCTTCATATTCCATTACACCGGCTACTCTAAAACTTACAGCTCCGGGATGTCCACCGCCGCCGCAAAAATTATTATCAAACAAATCCATTATTAATTTATCCAAACTTCTAAGGTCTAATCCTTGAAAGCTTGCAGAACGGCGAATCTTTATCATGTATTTCTCTTTTTTACTGTCAAAATATGCGAAAATTCCCACTTTACCTGCTTTTTCCGGTAACAAATTTACTAAATCATCAGAAACATCTTCCAAAGAACAAAATAGATTTTCTTCTGATAATAAATTTTCATCCTTTTCTACTTTTGGAAATACTAATGCACCTAAACCTTTTTTTGTTTTAAAATTATTCATTACTTTTTCAAACACTAAATCTTTTGATTTATTTACTTTTGTTATAACTTCAAATATTTCATTCGGAGTTCTTAAATTATCAGTATCTTTCCAGGTTAATAAATCTAAACGTTGCGTTAAAATCTCAAACCAATTTCTTTCATTTGAAAACGGACAAAATTTCCCCAATTGAGTATCAGAACAAATTCCTGTTAATAGAGTCAAAACTATATTGCGTAAAAAATAATCTTCCGTATCAGAAAGAATCGGCAAAGATTTAGTCTGGCAAATCCACAAAAAATCAGCAACAATATCACAACAAGAATTTGCATATTTAAACAACGATACGGAATCAGGATAAATCTGTTCACTGTCATTGCCGAAATGATGATCTATTTCTATAGATTCTTTATTCTGATAAGAATTAAAAATCTTATTTATTGCATCAAAATCCGGTAATAATGATTTATTGGGAGTATCAAAAATTGCAAAGACATATTCTTTACTGTTCAATTCGGCTATTAAATCATTCAAATCAAAAATAATTAATATTTTGTTATAGTCTGCAATTTTAAATAGAAAATCTGAGCTTTTATCTTTATTTTGAGGGAAATAAATCAAAGCATTTTTTCCGATACGCCTTAAATAAAGAGCAAAAGATAAACTGGAACAAACAGAATCAAAATCTGATGAAAAATAAAAAAAGAAATCATTTCTTTTATTAATTATTTCCTGAATTTCTTTTGCATTCTTTTCAAATTGTTTTTCACTGAGATTTATTTTATTCATCTTTTCCTTTTGTTTTGACCTTAAAGTTAATTTATATATTATTTAGCAGTTTTTAATAAAAAAGCCTATCCAATAAATTAATTATTTCATAATTCAAATTATGTGTATCAATAAATTGAATTTTCCATAATAAATTTATCAAATAGGCTTTTTTTATTTTAATATCCTTTCAAATATTCTGCTGCATCATTTATAAAATTAGCAATTTTATTTAACGGAATAATTCTATCGACTTTCCCCGTTTTTATCGCACTTCCCGGCATCCCAAAAACGACGCAAGATTCCTCATCTTGTGCAACGGTAAAACCGCCGCTATCTTTTATTTCTGCGATTCCTGCAGCTCCGTCACTTCCCATTCCTGTCAAAATTACAGCCAATATTCGGTCTTTATATTCCATTCTGACAGAACGAAACAATACATCAACACTGGGTTTGTGAGCATTTTCAGGGTCACAGTTATCAACAATTATTTTTCCGCCAACAACTCTCATTTGATATCCGCCGGGAGCTATATATACTTTGTTAGAAGTAACAGATTCTCCGTTTGTTCCCTCTACGACTTCCAATTCTGACAACGAATTTAAACGAGCTGCAAAACTTTTTGTATACATTTTAGGCATATGTTGAACTACAAAAATAGGAACTCCAATATCTTTTCTCAATTTTGGAATAATTTCAGTTAATGCAACAGTCCCACCCGTAGAAGAACCAATACAAATTGCATCAATAGGACAATTTCTAACTTTTGGAATATCAAAAGACGGCAATCCTCCGATTACAGGAAAACCATCTTCTTTAGCAATATCTTTAAATTTATTTTTGTGAAATTTAAAATTTGCAAATGTTTTGATTTTCTCAAGCAATGTACTTCTTAAGAAATTCAAATTATATTCAAGTTCATTATCTTCCGGTTTCTGAATATAATCTACAGCTCCGATTTCAAGAGCCTGCAAAGTAATATCCGCACCGGCACATGTAAATGAACTAACCATAATTACCGGTTTCGGATTATTTTTCATTATATACCGAAGCGTATCAATACCGTTCATTTCCGGCATTTCAATATCCAGCGTGATTATATCAGGATTTAATAAATCTAATTTCTTTACAGCTATTGCTCCGTTAGCTGCAAATCCAACATATTCAAGATCCGGATCTGATTCGATAATATTCTTCATTACCTCACGATAAATCGGAGAATCATCAATAACAAATACTTTTATTTTTCTTTCCATATCCAACAATTACTTCAAAGCCTTCTCAATAGCGGATAAAATTCTCTCTGGTTTAAAAGGTTTTACAATAAAATCTTTTACTCCAGCTTTTATTGCTTCAACAATAAGTTGTTGCTGTCCCAACGCAGAACAAATAATAATTTTTGCAGCTCTGTCAAACTCAAAAATTCTATGCATAGCATCAAGACCGTTCATATTAGGCATTGTAATATCAAGGATAATAACATCCGGTCTAAGAGTTTCATAACGCTCTATAGCCTCAATACCATCACTTGCTTCGCCTACAATTGTATATCCTTTTTCTTCTAATATTTCCTTTTGTACCATTCTCATAAAAGAAAGGTCATCTGCCAAAACTATTTTTGCTCCCATATTCTCTCCTTATCAAAAGACTCGTTGTTATTCACGAATATCATTAAACATATCTGTTATTTTCTTTAGGTTTTCGTCATCACTTGCCGGATCTTCTTTTTTAACATTTGAACTCGAATCTGTCACTTCAGGCTCAACTTCTTTTTTATCTTCCGGTTTTTCCGTATCATTTTTTTCTGATTCCATACGATTTAAATTATCATACAGACTTGATAACGTAAACGCTTCATCTACGCCGTCACCGTTTAAATCATAATCGTGAGCAAGTTTATTTATTTCTTTCAACGTTGCATTTACCAAAGTACTTGTATCAAGAACTAATACAATACGACCATCCCCTAATACTGCTGCTCCGGCTACACCTTCGTTGTTCTTTAAAACATCATCAAGTCCCTTAATAACTATATCTTGGTCTCCCATCAAGTTATTAACTATAAGCCCGATACGTCTCTTTTCAAAAGAAACAACTACAATATACACATCCTCATCATCTTTCCTTACTCGTTCCATTCCCACAAGATCCGAAAGTTGAATAACAGCAAGAGTTTCATTTCTTAAATTATATACTTGATAATCATCAAATTCTTTAATTTCTGAACGATTAATTTTCAACGTTTCTTCAACAACACTGATTGGAATAGCAAAAATATTTTCATCAACATTTACAAGCAATGCTTCAACAATTGTTGTTGTCAAAGGAAGAACTATTGTAAATTTCGTACCTTCCCCAAGTTTTGTAGAAATATCAATACGACCACGCATTTTTACAAGCTCTGTTTTTACAACATCCATTCCTACTCCACGACCGGAAACTGAACTTATTTCCTTTTTAGTACTGAAACCCGGAGCGAAAATGAAGTCATAAATTTCTTGAGCCGGCATACCTACCAATTGAGCCGGAGTTACAATTCCGTTTTCTAAAGCTTTATTTTTAATTCCTTCAATATTTAATCCATTTCCGTCATCTTCAACTTCAATGTAAATATTAGAACCTTCTTGATAAGCTTTTAATATTACATGACCTTCTCTGTTTTTACCTTTTTTCTCACGTTCATCCGGAGATTCTACACCATGGTCAACACTGTTTCGAATCAAGTGAGTCAATGGTTCAGCTAAATGTTCAATTACAGTTTTATCAATTTCTGTATTTTCACCAATAATTTCCAAATGTATATTCTTGTGTAAAGAATTTGCCAAATCACGAACCATTCTAGGAAACTTAGAGAAAATAGTTCCAACAGGAACCATTCGGGTTTGCATCATTTTCATCTGCATTTGATCTGAAATTCTTTCCAATTCAGATGTTGCATCTTCAATTTCTGCTTTCAATTCCTGAATTGACGAACTGTCTGTTATTTTATCTGAAATCTGCATAAATCTTGAACGATTAATAATTAACTCCCCTACTAGGTTAATCAATTCATCCAATCGTTCTGTATCTACACGAATTGTTTGCTTTTGAACAATTTTTTCTCCGGCACCGGGAGCTTTCGTTGCAGCTTTAGCAGCCGGAGCTTTTTGTGCAGCAGCTGCTTGAGGTTTATTATCTTCAGCAAGCTGTTCTTCCATTCTCTGTTTTACAAGATCTTCAGCCCAAGCTTGTTCCAATTCTTCTGCTTTTTGAATTTCATCAGCAGAAAGTAAATCACCTACCCCTACAGAACCGCCGAAATTTATTTCTTTAATATCCAGACGATCTATCTGATCTACATCTGCACAATCTTTCAAATCTTCTACAGAAACAGAAGACAATATATACAGAGCTACTTCACTGAACTTTGCATCATCAGTTTCTTTTTCAATATCCGGAACCGTTTTAAGTACAGTCACCGTATTTTCAAAATTATTGAATACAAGATAAGCTCTCGGATACTTCATATCACAATCATCTTCTATGTGAAAAAGAACTTTGTATAATTTTTCTCCCTTTTCAATAGCATCTTCGATTTGACTTTTCTCGATTTCTGAAAATTCTACGTCTAAAGATTTCAAAGTACTCATGCTTACATGCATTACAGTACCGTCACCTTGTTGAGAGTTATCTTCTTCCGGTTGCGGAAGATCTGAAGCTTTAACTGTAGGAGAAGCTGCAGGAACAGCCTCTTCGTCTAATATTGCCAATAATGGATTTACAACATCCGTAATATCCACATCTTCTTCATTTTCTCCATTTTCTACAGCAGACAAACATTTCATTATTCTGTCAAAAGCTGCAAAAAGAGCATCCATAATTTCTGTATTTACTAAAAGAACATTACGTCTTACTCTTTCAAAAATATCTTCCATTTTATGGGCAAGTGTTGAAATCTTTTTATACCCGACTAATGCAGATTCACTCTTTATAGAGTGCGTAAGACGGAAAATCTCATTTATTACATCCGAATCTTCAGGAGAATTTTCGAGATCCAGCAATCTTTGATTTAAGGTCTCTAAAAGTTCTTTTACCTCTTCCAGAAAAGCTTCTAATATTTTTCTTTCATCAATATCTACCATTGTCGAAAATCTCCTTCTAACAATTTATCTGTACTGGTATCTTTATCATTCTTTGTAATAAACAGGTGCATCTTGAACTTTCTTAAACTTAAAACCTGAATCCATAAAATATAAAGACTCTGCATGTCCCAAAAAGAAATACCCTTCAGGATTTAATGCTTTAAAAAAATTAGCTACAACTTTATTTTGATCTTCTCTGTCAAAATAAATCATTACATTTCTACAAAAAATGATGTCATATTTTTTATCGGTAGAATCATGAATAAGATTAAATCGAAAGAAATTTACTGAACGACGAATTTCCTCATCTATAAGATAATTTTTGTCATTCAATTGTTTAAAATACTTTTTTATATAACCAGGCTCGGTTTCTCTAAACTTTTTATTATCATAAATACCATGAGTAGCTAAATTTAACACTTCCGTATTTATGTCTGAAGCATCAATTCTAATATATTTACGATTTAGATATCCACGTTCTTTTGCCAACATTGCAATAGTGTACGGCTCTTCACCGGAAGAACATCCTGCACACCATATGTTTAAAGGGAAATGACTTCTGCTGATAAACTCCGGAATTATAACATCAAATAATGCAATAAAATGAGGATTATGTCGGAAAAAATAAGTTTCATTTGTTGAAATCCCATTTATAACCTCAATAATTTCTTCTTTATCTTTTGAAATCACATAATCATAATAATCATTGAAAGAATTTAATTCCAAATCTTTCATTCGTTTTGATAAACGATTAGAAAGTAAAGTTTTTTTTGATTCTTTCAAATAAATTCCGGAAATGCGATGAATTAACTCGGCGAATTTTTGAAATTCTTCCGAAGAAATTTTTTCATTTCCCATTTAAAACTCCATCATTTCCATTTATTCCTCAATTACGATATCTTCCTCACTCTGGAGAATTCTCGTAATATCAAGAATAATAATCAATTTATCCTCAAGTTTTCCGATTCCGTTAATAAATTCCGCTTTTAAACCGGAAACTGTAGGTAAAGAAAGTTCTATTTGAGATTGATTCAATGTTACTACTTCCGCAACAGAATCTACTATCAGACCAAATTGTCTTTTTTTAACTTCAACAATAATGGTCTTGGTCTTTTTGGTATATTCAATTTTTTCCATACCAAAACGCTTTCTCAAATCAATAACAGGAATAACATTACCACGTAAGTTAATAACACCTTCAATATATTTAGGTGCTTTAGGTACTACAGTAATTTCCCCCATTTTCTTGATTTCAAATACATTTTCAATAGGAATTCCGTAATTACCCTTTCCTAAGGCAAAAAGAATCAATTGTCGTTCATTATTAGAAGTAGCTGAAGTATTTTCGCTCATTTCAAGTCCTCCAAATTTATTATCACTATCGGATTCTACTACCTAAAAAATTAAGATTTATCATCCATGTTCATAACATTAAACAAAACTTCAAACTCTCCGTCAGGAAGAGCCAATATTTTCTTTATTTCAAAATCCGGCATTTTTTTATTATATAAAAAACGGATTTTTTCTCTTAAATTCATTCTTTCCATTTCTTTTTTTAATGATTCTATTTCTTCTTGACCCAAAGGGTAATTTTCTGATGTTTGATTTCTTTTTCTATAACTGGCTAACATTTTATTAGGTGAAACAACTGTTTTCTTTGATATTGGTTGATTTTCATTTGCCATACTCTCTGAAGATTTATTAATCTCCATTTTTAATAAATTCTCAATTTCTAAAATTTTATCGTCAGCCTTTTCTATTATTTTTTTTAAATCCTCAACCTTAGCTTCTATTACATTACAATTATTTAATGTCGCATCATTTATACTTCGCATAAAATTGTTAAGTTCTTTCTTGGCACTATCCAATACCATCTTATTCAAATATCTGGAATCAAACTTTTGTTTCAATACAAAATACGATACAAGCAAAATAAAAATATTAACAAGTACAATTATAATATTCAGGAATATCATATAAAATTATCCTACTGTATCGATTTTGATTCCGACACCATCTTCTCTTAAAACTGTTTTTGCAACAGTTTCACTCTCATTTGCCTCTTCTGTTTCTGCATTCTTATTTTTATGTTCTGAATCTTTTTTATTTTTATTTCTGTCATTTGTATGTTCTAAATTATCTATGTCTTTAGCCTCACGAACATCTTCTGTATTTTTCTCGCTTTCTTTTTTCAACAAATCCGTCACATATTCTTGCTTTAAAATTTCCTGTTCTTTGGAAAGAACTTCTTTTTTAGAAATACTATTGATTTGCATGAAATTAGTTTGAAGATCGAGAGGATTTACAGCCATAAATAATTTCCTTACATAAAATTTTTATCTTTTCTCATCATCTTTTTTTTCTTCAATATATTGAACAGCATTAACTTCTTCATGTTCTAAAATAAATTGAATTTTTTTGTACTCAGTTCTTATAGGAAGCATTGAATTTTTAATATAAATTTTTACCTGCGGATAAACTATTTTTGTAGCAATAACAGAACCTTTTCCTTTTAACATTGCTAAATATTGATTAAGCTCTCCGATAACAACTTCCATCTTAGCAATGACATCATTTAAGCGATTAATTTCTTCACTTAAATTCTTGTAAATTTCCTCTTTTTCCTTAGGGAATTTATCTCGCATTTGTTTTTTAAGATTTTGAAGTCCGCTGAAATTTACTTGAACTTCTTCTAATTCCTTATAAGCCGCTTCTTGTTCTGCTAAAGCTTCCATCAATTCTTGACGTTTCTTAGGGTCAATACCGACTTCAATAATAGTTTCAGTACCAGATTGAGAACCTATAGTTCCAGATTTGATAGTTTCCCCGGCACGCAAATCTCCACCAACAATAGTCGCACGTTTACCAACACAGCAAATTTCCTTTGTTGCATCTACATAAGACTGCATTATAGCGTCTTGAACATAGACACTGTCACCAACTTCTACCTTGCTAACCTGTTGGATAAATTTTGCATAAAGACATTCACCGGCTTTAATATAAGCCTCATCTTTACCCATAATACCTTGGCTTACCGTAATATTTCCTTTAGCTTCCAATCTACATTTTCCGACAGAACCTTTAATTTCAATATTACCTTCAGCCGTGATATTGAAATTATCTTCAACACTTCCGGTAACAATAACATTACCAAGGAATGAAATATGACCAGTTTTTAAGTTTACGTCTCCTTGAACAATATAAACTTCATCTACATTTACCTTTCCTGCAGAATAATTTACTTGTCCATTGGTCAATGCAACAATATTAAGTCCATCATCTGAAACTTTTGTATTTTTTCCTTCTTGCAATACAAGGTCTTTACCCGGCTTGTTATATATAATCTCACCTGTTACAGTTCTGCCCGGTTCTCCGGTTGTAGCCAAATTCTTTGTTGCCAAGATTTGACCGGCTGTAACATTTTGAATGTTATTCATACTCTTAAAATCTATTTGACCGTTATTTTGTTCATGAAACTCTTTCTTTTTAGATGTATTAAAATGATAAGTAATAGACGCATCTACACCATTTACAACTTTAATTCCCTCTGCAATCCATATCGGAGTATCATATTCAGGATAATCTAAGATTTTATCAATAACATCTTCTTTTATACCGACTATAACATTATGACTCTTTAAAATACTGCGAATTTGGTCCACATCTAAGTCATAACCACCCGGTCTAGGAGCACTGATAATGATATAAGCTCGCATTTTTGTTTCGCTTATTTGAACATTAGCTGTAGAATCATTAACAACATTCAACGGCATTGAACCAATCTTGATGTATTCACCTTCGGCTTTATTGATAATCTCATTTAAAACACTTTCTTCATATTTATCAAAACCTCTGGCTTCCAATTTCTGGCAAACCTCTTGAATATCCACAGGTAAACCATCTTTTACCGGAGCAATAACTTTTAATAAAACACCTTCTTCAGTAATTCTAACAAAAGCTTCCCCATCTTTACTTTGAAGTGTATCTTCCAAGCTAATATCCATATCACCGATAGAAGAAGATTCGCTCATTTCTAAAATATCTAAAGTATTTCTTGCCTTATAAACTCGAATCTTATATTTCTTTTTCCCAAAACCAAAAATTCCATTATCTCCGGACTCTAAAATCTCATAATCCAATTCAGATAAAGTAACATTTAATTTTGAACAAGCTTCTTCCAACGCAGTATCTAATGATTCACTTTCAATTTCAATACTCTCTAAGTTAGCTTCTTCTTCGATAATCTTTTTAAGCATTAATCTTAGCTTTTCCATTACACACCCCAATTATCAAGCAAAGAATTAGGAAATTTCTTCTTTTATTTCTGCCAATTTTGCACGCAGTCGAACAATAGCTTTAGTATGAAGTTGACTTACTCTCGATTCCGTAACGTTCAATACTTCACCTATTTCTTTTAATGTTAAATCTTCATAATAATACAATATAAGAACTTTCTTTTCTTTTTCCGGTAATTCATTAATTCCCTTTATAACAAGCTCTTTTACAGCTTCTCGTTCTACTGAAACGTCGGGATTTATACTTGAAGGACTTTCAATTGTATCAATCATTGAAATTTTATCATCAGTACCGGGATAAGGATTATTATCCAACGACAACATTGTCGTACCAGATATTTTAGTCATTGTAGTATAAAATTCTCTGATATCTATTCCTAATTCTTCTGCAATTTCCTGATCTTCCGCTGTCCGACCGGTTCTTGCTTCTACGGCATTAATTGCTTGTTCTACAGCTTTTGCTTTTTGACGTACAGATCGCGGGACCCAGTCTATAGAACGCATTTCATCATAAATAGAACCACGTATTCTGGTAACTGCATAAGTTTTGAATTTTACATTTTTTGCGGGGTCAAATTTATCAATCGCATCCATCAATCCAAATGAACCGAATCCGATTAAATCATCTGCTTCTAAAGTTCCTGTTTTCCCTAGATTAATTTTTCTAACAACATAATGAACTAAAGGAGAATACTTCTGAATAAGATAGTCCCTTATTTTTATATCTTTTGTCTTTTTATAATTAATCCACAGTTCTTCCTCTGGAATATCTACAAAACTATCCATTAAAAAACACCCCTCCAATAAACTGATAATAGACTTCTATCTTCTATTATAAAATATTTGTGCATTGTACCTAAAAGTCAATCAATAATCCAGAATAATTTAAAAAAACATTTTAATATATTATCCTGTCGCAAATTTAAAAAAAGAGACTCTTAGTCTCTTCCTAAATTTTAGTCATCACCGGATAAACCGCCTTGACGTTTCAAAATTGTCTTAATTCCTTTTGCAATATCTTCAGGAGTTGCAGCAACACCAAGTTTATCCTTTATAATTTCTTCCGGAGGCATTCCCGGAGTTATTTTCTTCATACTAAAATCTTCCGTATAAGAATCAATATCATTTGATTCATTCTTACCTTCGTTTTCATCTGAATCTTCAGAATCATCCTCCAAATCAGGAAAATCTAAATTTTTATCGGTATTAATTTCAGGTAAACTTCCATTATCCTCATCTGTTTCTGAGACTGCTGAAGATTCCATTCTCTCATTCTCATTTATATCATCTTTAATTGTAAAGTTAACATTTTTTCCTACAGAAGAAGAATACTCTTTATTTTCCGGTTCACTTGTTTCGCTTTCATTTTTTTCAACTAATATAGAATCAACTTTTAATATTTTTGACAATAACAGCAGTACTCCAAAAACTATTCCAAAAATAATAACCGCTGCAACAACAGGCGAAACTAAAAGTCCTACAATACCTTTACCTTTAGAAAGATTAATAATAAAAATTAAAAGTAATCCTATAACAGAAAAAAATCCACTTACAATAATTTTCACAAAGACCTTCCTGATTGTTGAGATTATTGAGCACCTACAAGTTTCATTACAAACTTTCTGACGCCACCGCCACCTTCTTTAAAATCAATACCTTCAAGACGCGATACTATATGTTTTAAGCTGATAGCTGCTTTACTTTTAGGATCAAGATGCAAAAATGGAACTTGTTTTTTTGCTGCCTGACCTACGATCGGATCATCGTAAATCATTCCAAGGTTTTCTACTTTAACACTTAAAAACTGTCCTGCAATATTAATCACACGTTCAGCTACTTTTCTTCCCTCAGTAATAGAAGAAACTCTGTTTACAACCAATTTCAATTCCATATTTTGAGTAGCCATTTCTGTAGCTATAATTTTAATAATACCGTACGCATCCGTAATTGCAGTAGGTTCCGGAGTCGTTACAATAATCGCTTCATCAGCAGCAGTTATAAAATCAAGAACATTTTGACTTACCCCCGCCCCTGTATCAATAATTAAAATGTCCGCATACGACAAAACATCAAGTTCACTTATAAAATCAGAACGTTCCTTGTCTGTCAAATTTGCCAATTTAGAAAAACCTGAAGCTCCGGCTACAATTTGAATACCGTAATCTGTATCAACTATTATTTCTTGCATTGTTTTTTGTTTCTTTATCAATTGATAAAGATTAAATTTAGGAATAATTCCCAAACAAACATTAACGTTAGCAAGTCCTAAGTCTGCATCCATAACAACTACTTTTTTACCCAACTGAGCAAAAGCAATTCCCATGTTTACTGCAATATTTGTCTTTCCTACTCCACCTTTTCCACTAGATATTGTGATAATTCTGGTTTTATGTTCAAAATTTCTGCGAGAATCTCCCATCATTTTTACCAAATCTTCGGCCTGATCCACCATATCATACCCCTATTTCAGATAAGTCTCCGTTTATTATCGTTCCTCCCCCCCCATTATCTAAAATAAAACTAGCTTTTTTTAATTAAAATTCTAAATTTTCCAAATATACTTCCGGTGCAAACCCAGTAACTTTTTGCATCAGGCTACTTTTGGATACTTTTTCTATATTTGAAGGAACTTTTTGTCCGTTTGTACAAAACATAATTTTTTTCTTAAACTCTATCGCACAACTTAGAATACTGCCTATCGTATCAGATTCATCATTTTTTGTAATAATAATTTGATCATAATCAAATATTGAAAAATTCTTAAAAATATTACGAACTTCCTTTGGTTTTGTTGTAGCACTTATACCCAGAACAAAATCCGGATGAATAGTTTTTAACCGTAAAAAATCTCTCATTTCTGCTAATTTTATTCCGTCTTGTTGACTACGTCCGGTTGTATCTATCAAAACCAAAGATTCTTTTGACATCAAAATTGTCTTATTTAATTCTTCGATTGTATCGGTATAAGTACATTTTATACCTATTAATTTAGCGTATCTTTCGATTTGCTCTCTTGCTCCGATACGATAACCATCCATTGTGATAAATTCGACACCTTTTTTCTCTTTCATTTTGACATTAGCCGCAATTTTGGCAAGAGTAGTAGTTTTTCCTATTCCTGTAGGACCTACAAGAACCATAACGCTTTTTTCATTTTCCGGTAAAAGGCATTTATCTGAACCTACGATTTTGGAAATACAATTTTCTAAATAATTATAAGCATATTTTTGCACCTCAATACGATTTTCAATTTGACTGATTGAAAGAGTATTGCGAATACTTTCCAATAATTCTTCAATAAATAATGTAGTAAATTCATTGTTTTCTAAGATTTCACGTAATTCATTCAAATTCTTTGTTATAACATCGGAATCTTCAGACTTTGAATTTTGATTACCGATTTTGCGATCTATAATTTGTTCTATTTTTTCCATAAATCGCATTTCAAAATCGCTGTTGCTTTCAAAATTTTTATCATTTACTTGATTAGATTTTTTTTCTACATCATCAACAACTTTTTTATACTTTGAATCATCATTAGAATTATTTATTTCCGGGTATTTCAAATTATCATTTTTCTGATTCAAAATATCGAGACACTTTTGTCGCTTAAAGTAACTATCCGGAACAGAACAAGTTAATATACATCTTGTCTTCTTTTTACCGAAAAGCCCCAATATTCCGTCTTGAAAAACCTTTTCTTCCTTTGTGTCTAAAATAAAACAATCCTGCCCATATTTCCGTTTTGCTTCACGTGTAGCATCTTCTATAGTCGGTGCAATTATTTTATCGTAATACATTTTCCCTCTCCCTTAAAATCTATCATTTACACAAACTTAATCTTCATTTTTCTTTGGTAATTCTATCTTTCCGTAAATCGTAAGTTTTAAATCCCCGGCAACTTCCTCATTACTTATTACCGCAATATTTTTATTTACGGTACGACAAAGTTCCCAAACTGCACGACGGATTCGTGAATTAGTAATAATCAAAGCCGGGAAACCTTCACTTTGTATTTTACCCACAGCATTAGCTATTGCTTGTTGAATAGCCCGCAACGCTTTCGGCATTAGTCCTACTACCGGCTCACCTTCTTCCGTTTCTCTGATACTTTGCAAAATTAATTTTTCTATATCTGAATCTATTAATAAAACAAACAATTCATTATCATCTGTTTTATATTTATTACAAATTACACGCTTCATTCCCTGACGAATATATTCCACAATACCGTAAAGTTTCATTGCCGGAGAACAATCTGAAAGTCGTTCCAATATAAAAGCCAAATCTCTGATAGACACACCTTCTCGTAAAAGAAGTTGTAATATTTTCTGAATTTGCCCTTTCTTAAATCCGATTTCTTTAACATCAAATACAACCGCAGAATTGTCTTTCTCCAATTTCTTTAATAAATCTTCCGTTGCTTTTCTATCCAAAATTTCATCTGCATGAGTTTGTACTAAATTTTGAATATGCGTTGTAATGATTGTCGTAGGATCTACAACCGTATAGCCGAGCTCTTCAGCTTCAAGACGTGCATCTTCTCTTATCCAATACGCCGTAAGTCCAAAAACCGGTTCTCTTGTTTCTTCTCCGTCGATAGGTTCCAAATCGTCACTACCCATTGCCATCATACAGCCCGGACGAATACTTCCGCTGCCGATTTCTTGACCTCGTAATTTAAATGAATATTGGTTTGGTTCCAGCTCAATATTATCTTGAATGTGAATGTCCGGCATAATAATACCGATTTCCACAGCAAAATGTTTTCTCATCGTTCGAATAGAACTGATAATGCTGTTGTCAGTTTCATTAACTAGCGGAATCAATTCATAACCGATATGCAAAGTCAATTCGTCAACTTTTAATAATGAATCATAATTTTCAGCTCCGCCGATTTCCTTTTTAGCTGCATTTTCTTGCTCTGCCATTGCAATACTTGCTTGTTTTTTTCTTTCACCTGAACGCAATTGTTTACTGAACAATATAAGTAAAATTCCCATTACAATCAAAATTAAATGCGGGAATCCCGGAAGTACCGATAAAACAAGAAGCACAATTCCGGCAATCATATAAACCCTATCGTATCTGCTTACTTGTTGCCATAAAGTATCACCGATAGAACTGTCGTTTCCTGATGACCGTGTTACAAGAAGACCTGTTGAAAAGCTTATCAATAATGACGGAATCTGACCTACCAAACCGTCACCGACTGTCAAAGAAATATAATTGCTCAAAGCTTCATTAAACGGCTCTCCGTGAATTACAATACCGATAATTAATCCCCCGATAACATTTACTAATGTAATAATTATACCGAGAATTACATCACCTTGGATAAACTTTGACGCTCCGTCCATGTTCCCGTAAAATTGCGATTCTTCACTCAACTCTCGACGTTTTTCAATAGCTTGTTCTTCTGTAATAGCACCGTTATTTACCTCAACATCAATCGCCATAAACAAGTTAGGCATTTTGTCCAATGAAAAACGTGCAGCAACTTCAGAAACACGAGTAGCACCTTTTGTAATAACGATAAATTGTACAAGTACCAAAATTACAAATATAATAACACCGATTACAAGTCCGGATGCGTCATTCGTTCCTACTACAAATTCCCCGAATGCTCGAACCATTTTTCCGTCAAATTTAGCCCCTTGCGACAAAATCAATCGAGTAGAACTGACATTTACGGCAACACGCAATATAGTTGTAACTAAAAGTAAAGTCGGAAATATAGAAAAATCAGTCGCTTTTCTTGTATAACTGACAATCAAAACAATCAAAATCCCAAATAAAAGATTTATCGCCATTAAAAAATCTAACAAAAAAGATGGTATAGGAATAATCAACATCATTACGATAATGACTATCATTGCACCAAAAATCATAGTCGAATCTTTAAATAATAAAGCCCAATCTTTTAAATCTAATTTTTGCTTTGCTTTATCCGCCATCATTTCCCCCTTTATCTTTTATTCATTTTTTCTTTATGTTCATACGCCAATTTCAATGCTGTTACTACCAAACTCCACATTGTTTCAGGCACATAATCGTTAATTTTTACGTCAGCGTAAAGCTTTCGTGCCAACGGAACATTTTCATAAAGATATATTCCGTGTTCTGCAGCGACTTTTTTTATTTTTTGAGCAAAATCATCCTGCCCCTTAGCTATAACACGAGGGACATCGTCTACCACTCTGTCATATCTTAATGCAACCGCAAAGTGAGTCGGGTTAGTGATTACAACATCAGCCTGCGGAACAACATCGTTTAATATCTTTTGCTGTGACAACAAGCCCTGATACATCTGCTTCAATTTTGATTTTACCTGCGGATCTCCTTCCAAATCCTTAAATTCCTGCTTTACTTCTTCTTTCTTCATTTTCAATTCTTCTTCATGTTGTCTATGAACGAAAAACACATCCGCTACGGAAAAAATCAACATCAAAATCATAACCGTGAAGATAATTTTCACACAAACCTTCACCATAAAAATAAAACCGGCTGATATATCCATATTAAATAAATCTATTATTTCCATAATATGGCTTTTAATTACTATAAACGCAACCACGCCGATAATCGTAACCTTTACAAGTGACTTTAATAAATTAAAAGCTCCTACAGGCGAAAAAACCTGTTTTTGAAAGAACTTAAAAATATTGGGATTAACCCTTTTAAAATCCGGCACTAACGGCTTGGAATAAAATTTCATTCCGCCGATTTGACCGTAATTACTCAAAAGAGCAGCAATAAATGCCACACTCGCCATCGGTAAAAATAATTTTACCATAGGTATAATTAATGTATCAAAGTACATCTTTGGATTATGCAAAGATAAATGTTGATAATTCTCAAAAATATAAACAAAACAACTTCTTAATATTTTGAAAATATATTTACCGAGAATCACCATAACGCCGAATGCTGCTATGGTTACTACAACGGCAGGTACTTCTTTCGAAAGAGCTACACGCCCTTCTTCACGAGCTTTACGTTTTTTATGTTCTGTAGCCTTTTCGGTTCTACCTTCAGACTCTGCCGATGCGAAACGCTGTAAATCAAACGGAATATTCAGTAATAAAATATCGTTTTTATCAACCATTACCCATCTCCGCCATCAAGTTCAGAACATTTACAAAAGTATGCTCAACAATATTACCTATTATATTTACCAAAGCCGGTGTAACTAACATTAAAATAACAAATCCTATAAAAATAGAAATTTGGAATCCCACAGACTGTAAGTTCATTTGCGGAGAAGCTTTTGCCAATAACCCTTGAGTCACGGAAACAAACAACAACATCGCCAATATGGGAAATGATATTTTCAATGCAACAACAAATAAATCTCCCATCGCAGCAAGAAGCCCGTAATTTGACCCGGTCATGGAAGTCCTCAGTAAATCAGCAAAATTTACCCTTGAGAAAGACTCAAACAATCCGTTCAATATATAAGCCGGACCGTTTCCGAGCATGAAAACAAGAGTAAAAATCATATATAAAAATTGCCCCATAATCGGCAAACTAATCTGGCTCAACGGGTCAAATACTTCACTGGCACCAAAACCCATCTGAACTGAAAAAAACTGTCCGGCTAACTGAAAAACCGTAAAGTAAACAGACATAATCATACCGAGTGCAGCACCGATTATCCCTTCTCCCAAAGCGGACAAACCATATTCAATCATATTAGGACTTGGTTCAGGCACAAAAGCACTTACTACAGGGTAAATAGTCGCAGTGACCAGAAAAATTAATCCCAGTCTGATTGTTTCCGGTAAAGCATCTGAACTAAAAAATGATACCGTAAAAAACAATCCCATAATACGTGCGAATACTAAAAGAAATTTTTCAAAATGAAAAACAAAATACTCCATATTCCCAAGCCTATTTATCAATCAAACCATTTAATGATTTTGACCTATCGTTCCCATCAAATCAAACAGCCCCACGGTATACTCTTGTAAAACATGAATAATCCACGGACCACACAAAATCATAGCTAAAAAAATTATAACCATCTTTGGAACAAAAGTAAGCGTTTGCTCTTGAATAGAAGTCGCAGCTTGCAGAATAGAAATTAACAATCCGAGAATCATACTGCTAAGAAGCATCGGTGCACTGACTAATAATGTTTTAAGCAGGCAATCATACATTATGTATTGAACAAAACCACTGTCAAAAACAAAATCTCCCATTTTCCCCTCCCAAAGAAAAAGTTATCACATAAAACTCACAAATAATCCCTGAGTCAATAAACTCCAACCGTCAACAAGAATAAACAGAATTATTTTAAAAGGTAATGAAATCATAACCGGCGGTAACATAATCATCCCCATAGCCATTAATGTTGATGCTACAACCATATCAATTACAAGAAACGGGAAAAATATTAAGACTCCCATTTCAAACCCGACTGTTAATTCATTAATAACAAAAGCCGGTATTAAAATATAAGTCGGAACATCATCAAAAGTTGCCGGTGCCGGTAAACCACGCATATTCATAAAAAAACCAATATATTTTTCATCTGTTTGTCGCAACATAAAATCACGAATCGGATCTGAAAGCTTTTTAAAAAACTCATCCATTGTCAGCCGTTCTGATGCCGGAAGCTCATTTTGATGTACAAAAGGTTGAATAGCTTCATTATTGATTTTCTCGAAAACTGGCCACATTATAAAAAGCGTCATAAACAGTGCAAGCCCAAACATTATCTGATTCGGAGGCACCTGCTGTAATGACAATGCTTTTTTGATAAAATCGAAAACTATTATAATTCGCAAAAAAGAGGTCATTAACACCATAATCGATGGTGCTAAGGTAATTATAGAAAGAAGAAATAATATCTGCAATGATAAAGCAACTTCTTTAGGACTTTCTGCTTCCTCTATATTTAAATCAATTTTAGGGATTGGAATAGTCGAACCCCGATCTTGAGGAATCGCCGGAACTGCACATAAACAAAAATACAGCATTACAAAAATTAAAGTATATAGTCTTCTCATCCCCCCCCCTTTTTTTCTGAAAGACTCTATAATAAAATTGTTAAATAAACAAAATACAAACTATCAATTATTTACATCATTTTCATCAGTCTCTTTTTTTACTTCATTCAAATTGTTAATTCTGGTTGTTTGTTCTTGTAAAAAATCAATACTGTTTTCTTCATAATCAAAATCTTCTTGTTTATTATTTTTTATTCCGGAAAATTTCAGCATTTCTTGAAAAACATTAGCAAAGGATTCTCCGGATTTAATTTTTTGTTCTTGTCTTAAACGTTTAAGATTATCAATTTCTTTTTCATCTGTTATTTCACCCAAATAATTAATAGAATCATTTGTAACACCGACTATAAGAAATTTTCCGGCAATAAAAACAACTTGTACGTTTTTTCCGACTCCGAGCGGTAATGACAACAATACAGATGAATCTTCGCCGCTTTTAGAAGCTAATGAATTAGTTTTCTTTTTTAGAAAGAAGTAAATGAGATAAATCATTGCACATATAAGCAGCAATGAAAAAAATAATCGAAAATATGAAAAAGAAGTTCTTCTGTATCCAGGAACTGAATTTTCAGCATTATTGCTTACTCGCTTATCATACGCATTTCTTATACCTTCAAGTTTTTCTTTTTCATAAGCACTAACATCCGAAGATAAATCACTTTGAGCAAAAGATAATGCCGGATACACCATTTGAAATGAAATGAAAATCAACAACCAACAACAAACACTTTTCATTAAAGAAAAAACCCCGCCAACAACAACTGAAACTTTTTATCTATAAAACCAACAACATTTTTATAGATAAAACATTAAAGCACACCTTTCGATGTACTTTAATTTCTAAAAATCTATATTTTATTAAGTTAATTCTCTTAATCTTTCCATAGGATCAACAATTTCTGTTACACGAACACCGAAGTTTTCATCTATAACTACAACTTCACCTTTAGCTATCAGTTGACCGTTTACCAAAACATCAACCGGCTCTCCTGCTAACTTGTCAAGTTCAATAACAGTACCTTCACCCATTCCTAAAATATCTTTGATGGATTTTTTTGTTCGCCCAAGTTCTACTGTGAGCTCCATGTTTACATCCATCAAAAGCTTAATGTTACTATTTTCCCCGGATTCAACACTAGGCATTCCGTTGAAATCTGAAAATTGTACTCCACGTACCGGTATCTGTTGTGCAGGAGAAAATCCGCCTCCCATCATTGCTGAATTTCCCATATTCATCATCCCCTGATTTGAATTCATCATTCCAGTATTCATTCCCATCATATTATTCCCTTGAGGAACATTATTTACAGGTTGAATAGCACTTAAAAATTCTCTGGCAATATTTGCATCATAAATTTCTGTCAATACTGAAGGCGAACTTCCTTCTATAGCAAAATCATATGATATTTTTAAATATTCTCGAGAAGGATTTAGACTTATCGAATTATTATCTTTTACCGCAGTCTGAGGCGGTGCTGGTTTAAGACTTTTTCCTATTTTTGCACCTATTTTATTTGCAACATTTCCGGATATTACATTCATTGCTTCACTTACAGCACTTAAAGACGCATCGGTCAATTCACCGCCGTTTTGTCCCATCATTGCTTCACTGAGCTCTTTTGCAATATCAACACTCAATAAATAAAGATGTTCTCCGACAACACCTTCTTCATAATCCATTTTTACTTCGACTATCTGACCAGGCAAACTTCCGCTTATAACACTTGAAGTTCCGGCTTCGACACGAGGATTATTAATTACAACTTTTTTTCCTACGGTTATACCTAAAACATCTTCAACACCGGAAGATGTTTCAACTATCATATTTTTTAGAAGCGATAATTCTGAACTGGAAAAGCTTCCTGTTCCACCGCCATTTCCTCCATTACCACCAACAGGAACACTAGGCTCATCCAAATGCGACATATCAAAATCGCTATCATCCGTTCCCTGCAATAATGCATCAATTTCATCTTGAGACAAAGCCCCGTCGCTCATTCTTCCCCTCCATCCTCTAGCTCTTCAGCCATTTGACCATCTTTATTGTCTTCTATCTTATCTACAATCTGTACTGCGACCTTGCTTCCCAACTTACCAGGTCTACAATCAAATTTTTCCTTACCGCCAATTTTTATTTTAAAATTATCCGTAATTTTTACATTATTCAGTTTTACACAATCGCCGGGCTTTAAAGATACAACATCTTTGATTCTTATATCAATACTGCCGACTTCTACTACAAGATCCACAATTACACTGTTTAATCGTTCCTTGATTACAGATAAGTTTTCTGTAGTAGCTCCTTTTCTGACACTTGAATACCAATATTGACCCGAAAGTTTTGAAATAACAGGCTCAATCGTAATATAAGGAATACAAAGATTTGTCATTCCTTCCACATCACCGATTTTAGTTTCCAGTGTAACCAAAACAACCATATCAGAAGGCGGTACAATCTGAGCAAATTGCGGATTAACCTCTATACGTCCCAAACGCGGTCGTAAATCTATTACATTAGCCCACGATTCACGCAAGTTACCGAGGATTCTAACAATAACACTTTCGATAACGGCAATTTCAATTTCCGTTAATTCACGTGCCATTTTTTGATTTCCTTCAGCTTTACCACCAAACAACTTTTCTATAATCGCAAAGGTAATGGACGGATCCATTTCCAATACTGCACTACCTTTTAATGGTTCCATATCAACAACAGCAAGTGTTGTCGGATTAGGAATAGAACGAATAAATTCCTCATATGTCAACTGATCAACAGAGACAACATGCACATGAACCATTGCACGCAACTGAGCAGACAAACTCGTAGAAGTCAATCGTGCAAAAGTTTCATGAATCATTGAAATTGTACGAATTTGATCTTTAGAAAATTTATCAGGACGCTTAAAGTCATAAATCTTAACTTTACGCTGCTCACTGTTATTTTTCATTTCATCAGCATCAACCTCACCGGTCGAAATAGCTGTTAATAACTGATCAATCTCGTCTTGAGACAAAACTTCATTCATAGTTTTTAGCCCTATTTCCCTAAAATTAATTTCCCATTAATGTGTATTCCTGGAAAAAGATTCCTTCAATCTCACCTTCATTTAACATTCTGTTAATCTGTTTTATCAAGTCATCTTCCAATTTACTCAACGGATCCACATCTGAAAAATAATTTGCTTCAAGTTTTGAAAGAGTTTTAATAACGATATCACGAATCTGTGCTTTATTTTGAGTTAATTCAGTTTGTAATTTTTTATTTTTTTCAGCATAAGCCAATGCGATATCAACCTGAATCATTTTTCCGTCTCTTAGTTGTTGACGGAAAGGAGTATCCATCGCCAATATAGCAGGATGCTCTACGTGAGGCTTTCGGATATCAGTTAAGCCATTGTCCGGAGTTCCGGTACCGCCTGTTCCCGTAGTAGAACATTTTACAACAAGCAAACAAACTACTACTACTAAAGTAATCAACAATACAATTCCGGCAACACCAGAAAGAATCTTAATTATAAAAGGATTCAATCCTCTTTTTTTCGATTCCATTCCACCGCCGTCAGTATCATCCATATTGTTTAAGTTATCATCTTTTTCGTCAGACATTCTCCCCTCCCCCTTTTTCGGTTTTAGCATAGTATTTTAAATTAATACAAAAGTCAAGAAATTGAAATTAAAACTCCGGTCTATTCAATAACTGTCATTTTGTTATTTTTAATCCCTTAATATAAGAACATCAACTCTACGATTTCTTGCCATACCTTCTTCCGTATCATCATTTAACAATGGTATCGGCTGATATTCTCCATAAGAAACCGCAGCCATATTTGCAGGATTCACTCCAAAATCTATTAAATATTTCAAAACATTCAAAGCACGTTCTGCAGCCAAATCCCAGTTTGTTTCCCAAGGCCCATCTGGGTCTGTAGGTCCTTTGTCTGTATGACCTTCAATTCTCACTTGTTTATCTGAAAGTTCTGTTTTAGTTAAAAGCAAACTAATTTTTTCCAAAACAGTACGAGCAGTATCTATATCTAAATCTGAACTTGCACGTTTAAAATAAACATCATTCGAAAGTGAAATAATAATACCTCGTTCGTTAATATCAATTTTAACTTTACGATTTTTTATCTCACTTTCAAAAAGTGATACAGCTTGCTTATAAGCTTTCGCCATTCCTCGCCCTTGCTCTGTTGACGGTAAAGCTTCAAGAGTATTTCCCAAATTAGCAAAACGCCCTTCACTGATACTTTTCCCACCTTGAAAAACACCGAATGAACCTTGAAACGCAGATAAAATCAACTGCGATTCAGTAATATCCATTTTCATCATTGATACCAGAAGAACAAAGAAACAAAGAAGCAACTGATTCATATCACTGAATGTCGCCATCCATGCAGGCGATCCCGAAGGACATGGTTTTGGTTTTTCTTTTCTTTCTGCCATTTTCTTTATCTCCTAATTTTCAATTAATCTGATGTTACTTTCATTTTACTTCTGTCACTAGGAGGAACAAATGCAAGCAATTTTTCTTCTACAATTCTCGGGTTATCACCACTTTGAATAGACAAAATACCTTCAAGAATTATTTCTCGTTCTGCTACTTCAGCTTCGTCACGTGCAGCCAACTTTGTTTTTATAGGAATCATAATCAAGTTCGCAACAATAGATCCGTAAAATGTTGTAATCAACGCAGCAGCCATACCTACCCCGATAGCTGACGGATCGGCTAAGTTCGCCAACATCCCTACAAGTCCGTACAATGTACCAATCATCCCCCATGCAGGAGCTTGGGCACCCCAAGTATCCATTAAGTTAATACCTATAGCATGACGTGATGTCATTTGACTTATTTGATTATATAAAATTGATTTAATAACTTCCGGGTCTGTACCGTCGACTACAAGTTTAATTCCTTGCTTAAAAAAGTCATCCTGTACCTGTTCTACTTCATCTTCCAAAGAAAGAAGACCTTCTTTTCTTGATTTTTCAGAAAAGTTTACCAACTGTCTAATCAAATCACCAACATTTGAGCGAGGTTGTTTAAAAGCCAATCCCATATATTTAGGTATATTTCTTACAACAGACATATCATTACTGATTACTACAGCACAAAAAGACCCTCCTATAGTAATAAGTACAGATACCAAGTCCATATACAAACCCAGACTGTACCCCCCTACAATGATACCACCAAGAATCATACAAAAACCGGCGGGAATTCCTATTAGAGTTGCTAAATCCATCATTTACTCCTGTTTAAACGGTTTATTTTTCACTTCTGATTTGATTATTTATTTCTTCAATACTCTCTTTTACCACATATTGTGTTTGAGAGTTCATTGTAATAACAGTATCCGGCGTTATTTCAATTTTCTCAATCAACAAATGATTTAAATAAAAAGAAGTACCGTTCAATTTTGTCAACTGTATCATTTTCCCTCCAAACCTTTCGTAATTAAAAAGAGTTTTGCTTTACTTATATAATCATCGACTTTTTATATTTTTTTTTTATACAAAAAAACACAAAAATATCTTTATATTGCAAAAGTTTTTATTTAATTAAAAAAACGCCATCTTTTTAAGATTAAAACCGATTATTTTTCAACATAAAAACATTTACATCACGCTAATCATAAAAAAAGGACTTACGCAATAACGTAAATCCTTTTGTTATCATATCAATTTAAATCTTATCTTTTCAATGTCAACAATTCTTGAAGCATTTGGTCTGATGTCTGAATTGTTTTTGAGTTCGCCTGGAAACCTCTTTGAGTAGTAATCATATCAGTAAACTGTTCAGATAAATCAACATTACTCATTTCCAACGCTCCGGCAATAATTTTACCTTTTCCGACTGTTCCGGCAGCAGAGATATCAGCAATACCGGAGTTGTTTGAAGCTTGGAAGTTTGTTTCGCCGGCTTTTTCCAATCCACCGTTATTAGCAAATGTAGCTAACGCAATTTGTGCCAAAGTTCGGTTATTTCCGTTAGAGAAAACTCCGGTAATAGAACCACTGGAATCAACTTTTACATCTTCAAGATATCCCATTGCAAAACCGTCTTGTCTGAAAGGTTTTGTTGAAAAATCAGAACCAAACTGAGTCACGCCTACGCCTTCTTCGGTTTTTACTCTTCCGGCTTCACCTAAGTTTAAGTTCAAAGCCATCTGATTATTTTCCAACTCACCTTCAGCTGCCGGAATATTCATATTCAATGTCACATACAAAGCACCTGCGTCCATTACATCACCGGCTTGGTCGGTAACTGTTCTGATTTGTCCTAAATTATCAAAGTTCAATGTAAAAATATTCTGTCCCATTTCTGCGGCTGTACCTTCGGCACCTTCTGCATTAGGGTTTACATTCAAACTATATTGATCATTATCCAATCTGATTTTTTCGCCGTTTGGATTTGCAGGATCTTGACGGTAAATTTCACTTCTTACCTGCCATTCGTTTGTATCAGTTTTGATAAAAGTAAAACGTGCTTCCAACGGATTTCCGAAATTATCAAAAATATCAATAGATGAAGTCCATGAGTTTTTCATCTGCTGACTTACAGGTAATTGGTCAAATGCTTCAAATCCACCTTCAACCGCAGCCATTTCTGAAAATAGATTACATTTAAAATCTACATTTTGAGTAGCTTTTGCTGGATCTTTTGAAAACATAGGAATTACAATATCTCCCGGAGTATCTGATGTACGAATAATAGATTCTCCGTCTATTTGTTGTTCCATCCAACCTTGAACTTTCAAACCTGTACCCGGATTTACAAGAGTTCCGTTTTGGTCAGTACCGAAAACACCGGCTCTTGTATAATATTCTTTATCGCCATCTTTTAATACAAAGAAACCCTCACCCTGAATAGCCAAATCGAACTTATTACCTGTAGTTTGAGCTGATCCTTGAGTAAAAACAGTATCAATAGATGCAATACTCATTCCCAAACCTACTTGTTTAGGGTTAATACCACCTTTATTTTCTTCCGGTCTTGAAGCTCCGTTGATATTTTGAGAAAGCATATCGTGGAAATTTACACGACCTTTCTTAAAACCTGTTGTATTTACGTTAGAAATGTTATTCCCGATAACATCCATTTTTGTCTGGTGATTTTGTAATCCGCTTACACCAGAATAAAGTGATCTCATCATAATTCAGCTCCTATTTTATTCATTCGAAATTGTTTTTATTTCAGAAATTGGGTATGTTTCCCCATTTACCATTACACTTACTTCAGATCCGTTTCTGGATACTGACTTCACCACACCGTTGACTGTTTTAGGTTCCGCACCTTCTTCAGTACCTTGAGAAATAATTTCAACATTTTTTCCCAAAAGACCGTATGTCGTCTGAAAGTTAAATTTATCAACAATAGATTCCATACTTTTGTTCATATTCATCATTTGTTCCATCGAACTAAACTGAGCCATTTGAGCAATAAACTCTCTGTCTTGCATTGGATTCGTTGGATCCTGATGTTGCAATTCCGTAACAAGAAGTTTAAGGAAATCATCCTTATCCAATTGTTGTTTCATTGCCTGTCCACTTTTAGTTATGGTTTTATTTAATGTTTCAACTTGCATTTTGGTTCTCATCATTTCACGAGAATCTTGCATTGAACTAAAACCTGTGATTCCGTCCATTTCCCCTCCCATTTTTAAATCACTAAGTGAATGCCGTTTCCTGAATAAATATTTTTCTCTATAGCAACAGCACCTTCATCAAAGGTTTTTACCGCATGATGTAACCCTACTGATGCCATTTTTTCCTGTGCCTGAGCTTCTTTGTCTCCGGTATTATTTGAATGACCGGAAAAATCAAAATTGCCCGTTTCAAAATTTTGTCTGCCGGCTATTTGGATTTCCAATTTGTCCAATTCTACATTTGCTCGTTGAAATACTGCTCGCAAATCTTCAACGTTTGAACGAAATAAATCCGCAGCTTCTTGATTTTGCAAAATAATCTTTCCGTTTACTTTGCCGTCTTTAGTAACAAACTTAAAATCCACACGTCCAATCTCTTCCGGACGGATAAAAGTACTGAAACTAACTTTATCGCTGGTTAAAAGAACTTTTGTTTGTTTTGTTACTTGTTCATATAAAGCTGTTTTTTGTTCTTGAAAACTTCTTGTAAGTTCTTCAGAACTAACCTGCTTATTATTTATCGGCATTGAAAAATTTTCTTTAATTTCATTTTTAATTTCAAAAACATCTTTTGTTTGGATTGAAGAATTCCTTTGAGCTTTATCTTTTTCTGTATTAACGGCAATTTTCTCAAAACGAGATTTCTTTGCTTTTGTAGCATCAGATAAAACTTCAATTTTATTATTTGATTGAGAATCCAATTTTTCTGTCTTTGTAAACTGCTCTTTTCCGGTAAATAAAAGTTCTTTCAATCCTACTGAAAGCTGATTTCCTTTGTTAGAGTTCAAATCTGCTTTACCTGTAATTTTTAATTGCTTCAGATTTTCAGAACCTTTCAAAATTAATTTTCCATCTTTTAACGCAACCTCTGAAACATTTTTAACGAAAGTCTCTGATGTAACTTTTTTACCGGTATTTTTCTCTTTCATTTGGAATTGAGATAACAACAAACTTCCCACATCATGACTGAGCTGTTCAATGTTTTTCTTGTTATCTGATTTATTTGCAATTAAGTTTTTTATTTTTATAGAAAAATCTTTTGGTAAGCGTTCAAGATTTACTTCTAATTTTGTATTAGACTTTTTTTCTTGATTCTTAGACAACAACGCTAACAATTCAGTTTTATCAAATAATTTTTCGTCTTTATCAAAACCTTTAATATTTGAATTTACTTCTTCTGCAACTACAGTTTTTTCTTCCTTGTTATCTTTTTTACTTACAGCAACCGCACTGTGAATTGTCTCTGCGTTTTCGCTGTCGGTATCTTCCGAAACTTGCATAACATCGGAAAATTCATCAGTTTCAATTTCCTCATTATTTGTTGTCGCTGAAACTTCAGTTTTTTCTGCCTTTTGTTTCTCTTCAATAGTTGAAGATTGAAAAAAATCATCAAATGACGAAGAAAATTGTTCATCTTGATTTTTCTCAATTAAATTATCTGCTATTGAAGCTTTTGTACTATGTAATCCATTTTGTAATATCTGAAGCATATTAACTCCTATCAAAATTAATCTCGGAGTTTTTTAAAAGCTCTTAATAGTTTTTTGCATTTTTAATAAGCAATACGTTCGATTTCCTCCTGATAACCAACTTTCTTACCTTGTTTAATTAGAGATTTTTTCGTTACCAATCGCTTTTTTTTATTTTTTTGTTGACACGGAAAAGACTTCATGGTATAAGCCTCACTGTCTACGGGATGTGGCCTAGTCCGGTTCATGGCGTCTGGCTTGGGACCAGAAGATCGGGGGTTCGAATCCCTCCATCCCGAAAAACTTTTGCGCCAGTAGCTCAGTTGGATAGAGCAACAGCCTTCTAAGCTGTGGGTCAGGAGTTCGATTCTTCTCTGGCGCATGATAAACATGGTGGACGTAGTTCAGTTGGTAGAGCGCCAGATTGTGGTTCTGGTTGTCGTGGGTTCGAATCCCATCGTTCACCCATCGATTAAAGACCGCAAAAAATGCGTTCGTAGCTCAGTTGGATAGAGTGGCGGACTTCGAATCCGTTGGTCGGGGGTTCGAGCCCCTCCGGACGCGAATATAAAATAAGGACCGTTAGCTCAGCTGGTAGAGCAGCAGACTCTTAATCTGCGGGTCAAAGGTTCGATCCCTTTACGGTTCATTTTCAAGCACATCTTAAAAAATTATAAACAAAACAAATCAGCGAGCGTGGTGAAATTGGTAGACACGCTAGACTTAGGATCTAGTGCCTTCGGTGTGGGAGTTCGAGTCTCCCCGCTCGCATTTTATAAAATCTCCTTTAATATTAATTAGATTATCTTGTATATGTTCTTTCACTATATTTTATAAATATAATGTAAGAATTAAAACACCTCAAATAAATTATAACTCCTATTATATCGCCAATTTAGCTAAATTATTAGCTCGTCTTTTACTTTTTTTTAAACACAAACTAAAATTTTATGATATATAAAGGTTTTAGAGTTTAAGTTTAAAAAGGAGTGTAATTATGGAAAAACAAAAAACTCTATACTCCGGTATTTTAGTACCGATTTTGACATCTGCAATTTTAGGGATTTTGCTATTAGCAGCAATTTTAAAAGTTGAGATTCCTAAAACCCTTATAAAGGATGATTTTAAAACCCTTGAAAAAAAGGTTAAGATTTTAACCGACAATGTTCAAACCGAAAAAGAAAGTTTTAAAACATTACTAGGCTATCTTCAAAAAGATGCAGCTGTAATTCCGAATGAACTTTTAAATCTATGGTTATCTGAATCTATAAAAACTTTTAACCTTACAAAAATAGCTATTTTAAATACAAACGGTGAAATCATCTTTACTTCAGATAAAACAATTAATTTTTCTTCTAAAATTGAAAAAAACATTATTCAAAGAGCTTCGGAACAACCAACTATCGCTTTGACATCGAATAATAATCAATTAGTATTAATCGGTTCCGGTTACGTTACTATTAATGAAGACGAAAAAGCTATCCTTGTAGTAGAAAGAGAACTTTTTAATGATACATATTTAGCAAATATATCCAATACAATGGATTGTGTTTTAAACATTTTAATAGATGATGTATATTCGAAATCTACAATGAAACAAGTAGCTGTTGTCGGAACCAGCTTAAAAAATAACGCCGCTTATAATGACATATCAAATTCTGTCTACATTAATAATAAGATGTATGAAAGACAAGTTGTTATACAAGGCGTAAAATATATAGCTTTATATTTCAGATTAATGACTGATAATCCGGATGACAGAATTTTATTATTCTTAGGAAATCCTGTAGGAGAAATCAACAAAGTTGCCACAGAAATACTCGGAACCGGAATGCCTATTAACGTATTTATGTTATTGCTTATTACAATTTGTTCTATTTGGGGTATTTCAAATAATGTTATGAAAAGATTGAAAAATGCCCAAGAAGCATTCAGTAAATTTAACAGTAATAACGCAAATAACACAATTGACTTAACTTACAGAATACCCATTATTCGCAATGATGAATTAGGTTTTATTTTTAATGAAGCAAACAGATTCGTTAATTCTCAAAATTTACTATTAATAGAAATAGACAAAGCTGAAACGGCATTAAAAGAAGTCGGTGAAACTTTAGCTGCAAATTCTGTACAATCAGCAAGTGCAGTAGCCGAAATTGTTTCACATATTCACAGCGTAAAAGACTCTGTAGCGGAACAAAATGCTGCTCTTACAAAAATTAACAAGATTTTAAGAATTAACAGTGAAGGCGTAAACAACCTTGATCAATTAATTGAAAATCAATCTGCCGGCATTGTAGAATCTTCGGCTTCTATAGAAGAAATGATAGGCAATATTAATTCTGTATCAAATTCTATTAACAAAATGGCAGAAGAATATCATCAATTGATAAACATCACCAGAGAAGGAAAGAAAAATCAGGATGAAGTAACATTGCAAGTTAATAATATGGCTCAACAGTCATTACATTTGGCTGAAGCGAACGATGTTATTTCACAAATTGCAAATCAAACAAATTTACTTGCAATGAATGCGGCAATTGAAGCTTCACATGCCGGAGAAGCCGGAAAAGGATTCTCAGTTGTCGCTGATGAAATACGTAAACTTGCTGAAAATTCTGCAATGCAGTCAAAAGCAATTAAAGGTGAATTGGAATCTATTACAAAAATAATTCAGAACGTAGTAAAAACATCTACCCTTTCAGCTCAAGGTGTAGAACAGATTTCTGAAAAAGTTACAAGTACAGAACGACTTGTTCATGAAATCAATAATGCTATGGAAGAACAAAAAGATGCTTCTCAACAAATTTTAATTGCTTTAAGAGATATGAACGACGCTACAAGCCAAGTTCAAACAACATCTAAACAAATGGCGAACAATTTTAAAATGATGGAAGACGCTTCTTCTAATCTTGATAATGCAACAAATACCGTAAAATCAAGAATGGATGAAATGACTGTAGGTGCCGGAGAAATAGAAATATCTTCACAAAATGTTTCAGAAATGGCTTCTAAAACAAGTGAAAATATAAATATCCTGGAAGACTTATTAAATAAATTTAAGCTCAATTAGTTTTTCTTCTTTGTTTTTTTGCTTTGACCGCTATGTTCTGTAGGATATAGCGGTTTTTTTTATGTCTTATCGTAACACTCCTCAATCAAATGGAAAACATCAAGTGACTAACGTTAAATACTCCGTTTCACCTGATGTTTTCCAATAGAAAACATTTCATTCGTTTTACAAACTCATCATTGTTCCCTGAACAACAAAAACGCTATGAGGCAGGCTTGCCTGCGAAAGAAGCCCCAAACCTGCAAAGGTTTATAAAACTTTAAACTAAAGTTGCATTTCTGGGCGGACTTGTCCGCAGATAAAGCCTTGAACCTACGTGGGTTTATAAAACTTTAAACCAAAGTTGCATTTTAACGCCGGGTTACCCCGGCAAAACGTAGAATATCCGAGCGTAAGCCCTCTACTCCACGTGGAGGAATGTTTTCTTTTTACTACAAAATTGACAGTTTTTTTTTTTTTTTTACAATCATTCTAATTTAAATTCATAAATAAGATAATTAGGAGTATAAAAATGGCAAACAATCAATGGCAGGTCTACCTGCGACCGAACACTCTCACAAAGGACAACGACAAAGACTGTATCGCCGATGTTCATCTAAACGGTGCGACACTGACAAATGAAGACGTAGCACATAGAATCGTAAGCGAACGAAGCGAATACCGCAAAGATACGATTCTTAACATCTTAAATTTACGTGACAATGCAGTAAAAGCATTCATCCAAGAATGCTCAAGCTTCCGTGACGGACTTGTACAAATCACGCCACGTGTCAGCGGAGTATGGGAAAACGAAGCCTCAAACTTCGACCCGGCAGTACACAAACGCACTGTAGACCTTGTACCTACGGCAGACCTGCGAAACACATTAGACGCAATATCTGTAAAAGTCATGGGAACAACATCCGCCGCAGCCCGAATATCAGCAATCACTGACAGTGCAACGGGACTCAAAGACGGCACAATTACCATCGGAGATGACATCATCATCG
>JAGANG010000019.1 GCA_017624275.1 Spirochaetales bacterium
TTATTGATAGAATCAAAAAAGGATAATTAAAATGAGTAAGCTTTCAATCGTAGTGCCTTGTTATAATGAAGAACTAGCCATCCCAATTTTTTATGATGAAACGAAAAAATGCTTAAAACAATTAGTCGGAAAAATTGTAGATCAAGCAGAATTTATTTTTGTTGATGACGGTTCTTCTGATGATACTTTATCCGTTTTGCAAAAATTGTCAGTTCAAGATGAATGTGTTCATTATATAAGTTTTTCACGTAATTTTGGAAAAGAAGCTGCGTTGTATGCCGGGTTGAATAAAGCTTGCGGAAATTATGTTGCTGTTTTGGATGTGGATTTACAAGATCCTCCGTCATTGATTCAGCAAATGCTTGAAGCTGTTATGAACGAAGGTTTTGATTGTGCCGCCACAAGAAGAGTTTCGAGAAAGGGCGAACCGCCTATTCGTTCTTTTTTTGCTCGTAAATTTTATAAGATTATGGGGGCTTTGAGTAATGTAGAAGTTGTCGACGGAGCAAGAGATTTTAGAGTGATGACTAAAAAGTATAGAGATGCAGTTTTAACTTTATGTGAAAGGAGTCGTTTTTCTAAAGGTTTGTTCCCGTGGGTAGGATTTAAAACAAAATGGTTTGAATATGAGAATATAGAACGGTGTGCCGGCAGTACAAAATGGTCTTTTTGGAAATTGTTTTTGTATTCTATTGATGGCATTACAGCATTTTCAACAAAACCTTTGTCACTTGCCAGTATTTTAGGAATTTTAGAATTTGTAGTTGCGTCTTTAATGATTATGTTTCTTATAGTTCGTAAATTGATATTCGGAGATCCTGTAGCCGGATGGGCTTCTACAGTTTGTATTGTATTATTTACAACAGGATTGAACCTTTTGACAATTGGGATTTTAGGGCAGTATGTTGCTAAAATTTATGTAGAGGTAAAGCAACGTCCTATTTTTATCGTGAAAGAAGAAAAATAATTTTTTTATCGGTGGTCTCTTGTTATGAATCTGTCAAATAAATTTTAATTCGTTTTAAAATGTGATAGATTCCCAGAAAAAATAATGGGGGACATCGGAGCATGGAACAGCACAAAAATCTTATTATCAAAGGTGCAAGAACTCATAATTTAAAAAATATAGATATTACATTACCACGTGACAAAATGATTGTCGTTTCAGGTGTAAGCGGTTCGGGAAAGTCAAGTTTGGCTTTTGATACTATTTATGCAGAAGGTCAACGTCGTTATGTAGAATCTCTTTCTCCGTATGCTCGTCAATTCCTCGGTTTAATGGAAAAGCCGGATCTTGATTATATAGAAGGATTGAGTCCGGCAATCAGTATAGAACAAAAAACTACTCATCGTAATCCACGTTCTACGGTAGCTACAGTTACCGAAGTTCACGATTATTTACGTCTTCTTTTTGCACGTACGGGGATTCCGTATTGTTACAAATGCGGCAAACCTATCAGTGCTCAATCGGTAGACCAGATAGTCGATTTGGTTTTAGCTAAAGCCGAAGGTACTAAAATCATGATTTTGGCACCTGTTGCGAGAGGGCGAAAAGGAGAGTTTCAAAAGGTTTTTGAAGATGCAAGAAAGTCCGGTTATGTTCGCGTTTCTGTGGACGGAGAATTGCATACACTTGATGAAGAAATAAAACTTGATAAACAAAAAAAGCATACTATTGAAATCGTAGTTGACCGTTTGATTGTACGTGACGGGATTCGTCAGCGTTGCAGTGAATCAATCGAAAGTGCATTAAAAATGGCAAACGGTCTTGTAACGGTAGACAGCGACGGCAACAAAGAAATATTTTCGGAACATTTTGCTTGTCCCGATTGCGGTATCAGTTATCCTGAAATTCAGCCGCGTCTTTTTTCCTTTAATAACCCTCAAGGTGCTTGTGAAGCTTGTCACGGTTTGGGCGAAATTATAGAATATGATTTAAACAAAATTATCCCGGACAGAAGTCTTTCTATTTCACAAGGAGCAATTCAAACACATCAACAGAAACATAAAATTGCTTATGCAGAACTGGAAAGTTTGTCTCGTCATTTCAATTTTGATTTGGATGTTCCCTTTGAACAATTGCCTGAAAATATTCAGGACATTATTATAAACGGTACAGATGAAGAAATAGAATTTTATTATGAATCAAAAGTTAAAAAAGGAAAGTATAAAGGGCTTTTTGATGAGTTAAAACGTCGTTATCGAGAAGCAATGTGGGGCGGTGTAAAAGAATGGCTTGAATCTTTTATGACGGAACAAAAGTGTCATTCTTGTCACGGAAAACGTTTGAATAAAATTGCATTGTCGGTAAAAGTTGCAGATAAAAATATTGATGATGTAGTTTGTTATTCAGTTAAAGAAAGTTATGATTTTTTTGAAAATTTGAAGCTAAGCGATAACGGGCAAAAAATTGCGGTACAAATATTAAAAGAGATTCGTTCACGATTGCGTTTTTTGAAGGATGTAGGACTTGAATATCTTACTCTTGACAGAAAGTCGGCAACACTTTCCGGTGGTGAAGCCCAAAGAATTCGACTTGCTACACAGATTGGAAGTAAGCTTGTAGGTGTACTTTATGTACTTGATGAACCGACTATCGGTTTACATCAGCGTGATAACGACAGATTGCTTCAGACTTTGTTAGAACTTCGTGATATAGGAAATACTCTTGTAATTGTAGAACACGATGAACAGGTGATTCGCAGTGCCGACTATGTGGTGGATTTAGGACCCAGAGCCGGAGAACACGGCGGAATGATAATAGCAGAGGGAACTCCTGGTGAAATTGAAAAAAATCCGTCATCTATTACTGGACGTTTTTTAAGCGGAGCAGATTCTATTGATATTCCGCAAAAACGCCGTGAAGGTAACGGACAATTTCTTACTATTACAGGAGCGAAACTTCATAATTTAAAAAATATTACCGTGTCTATTCCGTTGGGAAAAATGAGCATTATTACCGGGGTAAGCGGTTCGGGAAAATCAACTCTTGTCAATGAAATTATTTATCCGGCATTGTTTAATCATCTTTTTCATAAAACAGAAGAAAATAAATATTACAAATCAATTGACGGAATTGAGAATATCGACAAGGTAATTTGTATTGACCAGAGTCCTATCGGACGAACGCCTCGTTCCAATCCTGCAACTTATATAGGACTTTTTAATCACATCAGAGACTTATATGCCGAATTGGAAGAAGCTAAAATCCGAGGTTATAAATCAGGACGTTTTTCTTTTAATATAAAAGGCGGACGTTGTGAAAATTGTTGCGGTGACGGGCAAATAAAAATAGAAATGCATTTTTTACCGGATGTATATGTGACTTGTGAAACTTGTAACGGAAAACGCTACAACAGAGAAACATTAGAAGTAAAATATAAAGGATATTCTATTGCCGATGTACTTGATATGACAGCGGAAAATGCATTGAAACTTTTTGAAAAACATCCGCAGATAAGCAGAAAATTACAAACATTGTGCGATGTCGGGCTTGGTTATATTCGCTTGGGACAATCGGCTCTTACACTTTCCGGTGGAGAAGCACAGCGTGTAAAACTTGCCGATGAATTGTCAAAACGTCAAACCGGGAAAACTATGTATATACTTGATGAACCGACGACAGGATTGCATTTTGCTGATGTAAAACAGCTGGTGGAAGTTCTCAATAAACTTGTAGATCAAGGAAACACTATGATTATCATAGAACACAATCTTGATGTTATAAAAATAGCGGATCATATTATCGATATTGGCCCTGAAGGCGGCGACAAAGGCGGACAGATTGTTGTTGCCGGTACACCGGAAGAAGTGGCGATGTATGAAAAAAGTTATACGGGACATTATTTGAAAGAAATTTTAAAGTTGCAGTAATTCAAGTGTTTGGCTGTTTTTTATAATTGTAATTTCTAATTTGTGATATAACAGGGTAATTTTTTTGAAAAAGGATAAAAAATGAAATTTAAAGTAACAAAATCAAATATAAGCGGAACGGTAGAAATCCCCGGATCAAAATCTCATTCTATCAGATCTTTCTTTTTTGCATCTTTTGCAGACGGTCGTTCGGTGATTCGCAAACCATTATTATCTAATGATACACGTTCGGCAATAGTGACATGCAGACAGTTCGGAGCAAAGATAGAGCAGGATAAAGACGGAAATTATATTGTTGACGGATTCGCAGGAAAACCTTCAATTCCGGACGATGTCGTAAATGTAGGGAACTCAGGAACTACATTGCGTATTGCGTTATCTACGGCGGCACTTCTTGACGGCAGTGCAGTTTTTACCGGTGATGAACAAATTCGTAATCGTCCTGTAGCTCCGGTTGTGGATGCTTTGAATAATTTGGGAGCAAAAGCATTTACTACAAAAAATAACGGCAAAGCACCGGCTGTAGTGACCGGTCCGGCAAAAGGTGGATTTACGGAACTTGACGGATTGAGTTCACAATTTTTGTCTTCTATCTTGATAAACGCTCCTATGTTCCCGGAAGATACAGAAATCCAAATGACACGGTTGAATGAATTGCCTTATGTAGATATTACTACATGGTGGCTTGATAAATTGGGAATAGAATATCGTAATGAAGATTATAAAAAGTTTTGGGTAAAAGGCGGGCAAAAGTTTAAACCATTCGATATGACAATCCCGGCAGATTTTTCCAGTGCAACATTTTTTGCCGTTCTTGCAGCAATCAGCGGCGGTACGATTACAATGAAAAATCTTGATATGACAGATCCGCAAGGTGATAAAGAAGTTTTGTTCTTATTGGAAAAAATGGGCTGTACCGTAAAATTTGAATCAGACAGCGTGACTGTTACCGGCGGAAAATTAAAGGGAATCGATATTGATATGAATGCTATTCCCGACGCTTTACCGGCAATGTCTGTAGCTGCATGTTTTGCTGAAGGTGAAACAAGATTGCGTAATGTTATACAGGCACGATATAAGGAAACAGACAGAATTTCTTGTATGTACAAAGAATTATCTGCAATGGGGGCGGATATAGAAGAATTGGAAGATGGGCTTCTTATTCGTAAAAGTACATTAAAGGCAAATCCGGAACTACACGGCTATGCAGACCACAGAATAGTAATGGCATTATCTGTTGCCGGATTGTGCTGCGACGGAGAGACAGTTGTTGATACATCGGAAGCGGCAGCCGTGACATTCCCTAATTTCCAAGATTTAATCCGACAATGCGGCGGAATAATAGAGAATGTAGAGTAATAAAATTTTGCGATTCTAAACATTTCAAAGCTTATTTTTTTAACAGAGAATGGGCTTTGAAAATAAAAAACCAGGGTGTGACGCACCCTGGTAAGTTTAGGAGAATTTTATGAAATAGACAAACAACAACAAGGATTGCTCTTTGTGTCCGTCCGATAGCTAAGATAATAAAAAGTTTCTTAATAAGGAAGATAAAAAAGCTTATTTTTACAAAAAAAATAATTTTGATTATGGAAAATGTTTTTATTTGTGAAATAAAGTGTAATTGAATTAATAATAAGAATTATTTTAAATATTTTAAAAAAACAGGGAGAATGAAGGATTTTTTTATGACAGCAAATGAACAGAATAAAACTAAAAAACAGAAGAAAAATGCTTTATTAATGGCGAGATTAATGCTCGTTCAAATATGGATAATAATTTTTTATTTTCCGTCTTTGTTTTTTCCATTCAGATGGATTACTTGGTTGTATCCATTGGCAATTAATTTTTATATCTGGGCGAATCGTGTAAGAATGCATGATTTAACATCTGTAGATTGTAAAAAGAGCCAAGGGATGATTTATGCATCAAACCATAAATGTTTTTCAGATCCGGTATTTATTTCAAAATTTATTCCTAGACCTTTTGCTTATACAATGGATCAACATGTTGCGGATATAATTCCGCCGTTTAAAATTATTATAGCCAAAATGCGTTTTGTACCTATAGATCATCGTTCGGTTTCTGGTTTGTTGCGTTCTTACAATACTATAAGAAAAAGATTAAAAGATAGAATTTCTTTGATATTTTTCCCGGAAGGTAAGTATGTAATAGGTGAACCTGTCGGACAACTCCGCGGCGGAATTGCTAAAATTGCTAAAAATACCGGAGCTAAAGTAGTTCCTGTGGCACTATACGGAATAGACCAAAATTTTTTATATGAGAAAAAATTAATTTGGCGTGATGTTTATGTAAAAATGGGAGAGCCGTTGGATTTTGAAGATTTTAACGGTGACGAAAGATTATTTGTAAGTACACTCCGTTCGAAAATTGCACAACTTTATGCAGAAATAGAAGCTGAAGTTAATCAAAAATGAAATTTTTTGTTTTTTTTAAATCTTTCTGTAGAAAGATTCGATTTTTTTATTGAGAAAACAGATTCTTTTTCCGATAGTTAAAAAGATATGCACGCATAAAGCGTGTCGTATACAAAAAATTACTTCAAATTTACAGCAGTAAGAGAGAAGAGCTATGAGTAAAAAAAGCGATAAAAAGAAAAAAATTAAAAAGACATGGAATTTTCGAACGACGGTTGCTCGAAAATATATGAAATTTTGTGAGCGAATGAAAAAGCTGGCAGACCGCATTTATAACAGTAAAGCTTATTCATTTTTATTTCGCCGAAGAATGAGTATTAAATTAAAGATATCGCTTCTTTTATTTGTGACAATTTTTTTAATTATTGCTTTGTTTTGTACGGTAGGGATTTCCAGTGTATTAAACATTGCATCACAAGAAGTAAAGAAAATGTTTCAGACTTCGGAAAACTTTTTTACATCAGAGCTGAAAGATACCGAGTTGTCTTTTCTGACGACAAATTCTGATGTGAAAAATCAAGACTTTTTAGATTTGTGGGAAAAATTTGATAAATCGTTAAAAGTTCTCCCAATAAAATCAGTTTCGATTATCGGATTTGATGAAAGTAATTCTGATATCAACTATGGTTACGGTAATGCAACATTTCTCATCAGAGTAGATAAAAAAGAATGTACGACAGAAAGCCAATTTGAAAGAAATTTCTTTGGTCGAGTTTGGGATACAAAATCTTCAGAAGCTAAAAAAATGGGATTGATTTCTTTGCCGGACGAAGTATTGGAAGTTTTAAAAGATTCTAAAAGCGAAATTGTTCATACCAAAAGCTATGATGATATAACAGAAAAAAGAGGTCATTCAAACTTTTCAATTATTCCTATAATGAAAGACAGCAAAGTCTTGATGTGCCAGATAATAGAATTGGATTCAACAGACTTTGTTAATATTACAGGGAAAATGTATTTAATAAACGTAATTTCAGTTTTGATTGCTGTTTTAATGGGAATCTTCATAGTTTTCTTTATACAACGCAGAATAATTAATCCGCTTGTTTTGATTAGAGATACAGCTGATGTCGTTGTAAAAAGAGGGGATTTAACAGTAAAAGAAATACATTCTGATATAAAAGATGAAGTCGGCGAATTGTCCTGGTCGTTCTTTAAAATGATAAATGTATTAAAAGACTTGGTAAAAAATGTTTTTGATGCAATTCTCATTATTACAAAGAACTTGCGAACATTATTCCTTTCATCTAAAGCGGTAGAAACATCTGCGGTAGAACAAAACGGAACTGTAGAAAAGATAATTCGAGACTTTTCCGGACTTGACAACCTTGTAGGTACGATTGCATCGGAATCAGAAAAAGCGAATGAATATGTAAAAACCGCTTTGGATCGTGTAAATGCCGGTATGGAATCAATGGGGCAGTTGAAAAATGAGATGAATGAGATTGAAAAATCATCAGTTCAAATTACAGATATTATTTCGATGATTAATGATATTGCAGAACAGACAAACTTGTTGTCTTTGAATGCGTCAATCGAGTCTGCTCGTGCAGGAGAAGCCGGAAAAGGTTTTACGATAGTTGCATCTGAAATTCGTAAATTGGCGGAAAAGTCTGGATTAGCTGCTGCTGAAATCCAAAAACTTATTACTCATAACAATGAAATTATTCGTGTAGGTGTTCAACACTCAACTAAAACTGTAGAAATTTTTGGTGATATATCTACACAAAATGAATTGATTTCCGGATTGGTAAAAAATATTTCGGAAGAAGGACAAAGTGTTCGTGAAAGTTCATCTAAGATTTTGCAATCGATGAATTATATTTCTACAATGGCAAAAGAAAATATGAACCAGACAGAAAAGGTAGCGGAATCTGTTAATGATGTAGTAAGTCAGATTTTAAAACTTCAGAAATTTGCCGGAAAATTTGATACTCGTTCCGAAGAACAAAAAAATGCCGTTGTTAATATGGAAAAAATCCTTGCTAACAAAATGGAAGAAATAGACAAAATTTTCGATAACCAAGGAACTTCTTTTATTCTTACAGAAGACCACGTAATGGTAAACGGAAATAAAGTTACCGAAATGAGAAACGGTAAAATGGTAATTACCGGAAATAATAAATTTATTGATAACGTAGCTAAAACTCTCGGAACAGAAATGACTGTATTCCAGTTTTTTGATGATAAATTAATGCGTGTTGCTATTACAATAAAGAATTTTGACGGAAGCCGTGCAGTAGGTACTACAATTGACAGAGATGATGAGATTTATAAAAAGATTATTGCCGGAGAAAAATATTTTGGTCGATCATTTGTAGTTAATCAATGGTACGTTGCTATTTATTCACCTATTTTTGATTCTATGGGTACACCGTTAGGTGCGTTCTACTTAGGATTGCAGGATGACAACTAAGTGTACAAATAAATATTTTTCAGTGAAAAAAAAGGAAATCCTCAAGGTAGGATTTCCTTTTTATATATGGATAATCTTTTTACTGTTGTCTTTTTGTTTAATGTTTTCATGTTGTTCGTCCGGTGAACAGATGTCTTTTAAGTATCGCTCTACAGCAAGAAAAATAGACAAAATGTTTACCGCAATTCATAATAATTGCAATTTCAACGGTTGCGTTCAGATTTGTTATAACGATTTAATTATTTTTAATAAAAGCTACGGCTATTCTAACAGAGAATTCGGAATCTCCAATATTCCTGAAACACGTTTCATGATAGGTTCTATTACTAAACAGATAACAGCCGCTGCCGTTTTGTTGCTTGAAGATTTAGGAAAATTGTCTTTGGAAGATAAAATAGACCGGTATTTTCCGAAATTGTCGGGAGCCGGCAGCGTCTCTGTATATGAATTGCTGCATCATTGCGGTGGTATTCCCAGAGAGCGTGTCGAAAGAAATTTTATTTCAAATATTCCTAGAAATTATGTAGAACCGTGGTTTAAAGTAGCTCCGGAATTCCAAATCGGAATGTACAAATTTTATTACAATAACGAAGACTCCTTTATTATGCGGCGAAAGAATTTTTCTAAGCGAGAACTTCAGGATTTACAATATACATTTCACTGTTTAGGATTCGATAATGAATCATCATTTTCATCAGTAAATGACGGAGTTGACTTTTTGTTAAAACAGGAAAAATCTTTTGGTAAAGCAGCTCATAAATATAATTACAGCAATTACGGGTATATGATTTTAGGTGCGTTAATCGAAAAATGCAGTGGAATGAAGTATGAGGATTTTATTATTAAAAACTTTTTTCAGCCACTGGATATGACAGAAAGTGGTTTCGGTTATAACAAAAGTGCTACGCCGTTATTGGCACAGGGATATTATGAATATGATGTAGAAAATTTTTTTAATCCCTTGGAACAGGAAGGCGTTATTAATATGCCTGATTATGTAAATACCTACGGGTGGCCCGGAAGTGCAGGAATGGCATATTCTACAACTACGGATTTAATAAAATGGCAGTGCGGATTAAAAAATATTTTATCGGCAGAATCTATGTCTAAAATGTTCAGAGGTTCATGTGTAATCGGGAAAAAATCTTCATCAAGATATGGATTGGGTACTTATGTCACGCTTTTAGAAATTAATGATGTAAGAAAAAAAATGTTTTGGCATGACGGAGTGATTTATAATTTTAACAGTATAATAGCTTCATTTTCTCGTGATAATTTACAAATTGCTATATTGTCAAATCAAATGGAAGGAAATAATTTTTATAATTGGCCTCAAGATATTGCAAAGATTATCTTTTCTCGTAACAGCGGTTATGATGAAGATGAAAAATTTACAGATTCTACTGACGATATAATATAAATGAATGGTTGAAAAAATACTGTCATTCTGTTATTTAATTTTTTATAAACGGAAAATAGGAGTATAAATGAAAAATACAGATTTAACCAATTCTGATATACGTAAATTGAGACAAATGTCTCATTCAATGGGAGCTTATGTAATAATCGGGAAAAATGGTTTAACTGATGAAACTTTAAAACTACTTGATAAAGAATTAGAATATCATGAGTTGGTGAAAATACGTTGCAATAAGTTTAAAGAAGAAAAAGAAGAAATTGCAGCAAAATTGCAAGAGGCAAGTAAGAGTTTGCTGGTCTCGGCAACAGGTAATGTAATTGTTCTTTACAGAAGAAGTAAGGATGATAAAAGACATATTTTATAATTTGAAGAGAGTATGCTTCTTTGTTTATTAAAGAAACATACTCTTTTTTTATGCCGAAATATGAATACCGGTTAGTTAAATACCGAAATAGCATAAGGGCCTGTCGTCTATTCCATTGGGTAATACTCATTTTCCGAGACCGTCTCCCACACCTGATAAAAAGGATAATCCGCAGCACGTTTTACAAGCCCGGCTCGGACAGCGTTCTGTTCGATGTACACAAAAACTCTTACTAAATCCGTCAAATCTTCAATAATTCTGCTGAAAAATCTGTCTTTCCATGCACTTCCTTCCGAGTTGAAAGTTCTGTTTATCCATTGCGTAAAGCGTTGTTTTATGTATTTCATGATTTCCGACAGATTCTCGTCCTCGCCGGGCTGAATCTCCATGTGAAAATGCGTGTCGAGAATGCAGATATTCTTAATTTTCATTTTAAACTTTTCCGCTGCTGCGTGGATTAACGCCAGCAGGTATTTTTTAATCCGTGAGTTCATCATAATCTGCACTAATCTGTGAAATTTGTTACTTACATGATAATACGCATTTTTCTTTAATTGTCGTGGTTTTCGCATTTTTATGCCTCCACAATGTTTTAATGCGTTTTAGGGTCAA
>JAGANG010000020.1 GCA_017624275.1 Spirochaetales bacterium
TATTCTAACTTGCCGACCTTTATGTGCAGAAGCGTTTCAATAACTTCTCGGCAAATCTCTTCATTTTGCATGACCTTACAAAATGCAAAATTGTTTGTGAAACTGATATCTTCGTATTTTTCAAAATACGTCATATTTGATTCCTTAAAATATAATTTAGGAAGCGTTGTTTTACCAAGTAAGAGCAATACTTCCATATATTTTAAATGCAAAAAAGTTTTTTTTATTGCACGTTTCGGAAAAAAAGTTGAAGTTTTTTTATTTTGACATGTAAAACGTGGTTTAAACGGTGTTTGAAGATACAGAAAGAGCAATGTTTTTTTGTGAAAATGGGGAAAATGAACGCAAAAAAGTATCGTCACCCTGAATTTATTTCAGGGTCTCTTTTTATCAGGAGATTCCGAAACAAGTTCGGAATGACAGAAGCTACACGGATTGGTTCGACAAGCTTACGCTCGGTATTTAACTGCGTTAAATACTTCGTTCGTACGTTACCACGTACTTACCGTTGCTTAGTGAACGAGAGAGTAAACTCCCGATAAAGCTTGCCAAGGAATGGGGTGGTTATAGGAGGGGAAAACCTGCGGCCTTGCAAAGAGCTGGTGTTCCCCTCCTAACTTTTACCAACTTTGAACCAAAGTTGCATTTTGAGGCGGACTTGTCCGCAGATAAAGCCTTAAACCCACGTGGTTTTATAAAGTTTTGAACTCAAAACAGTTTCCAAATGCAAGCTTGCTTGCAGAACCGATTAAAACCAGAATGGTTTTATAAAACTTTAAACCAAAGTTGCATTCTTGGGCGGATTTATTCCGCAAAACCATCTTAAACCCCCGTGGTTTTATAAAGTTTTGAACTCAAAACGGTTTCCAAATGCAAGCTTACTTTCAGAGCTGATTAAAACCAGAATGGTTTTATAAAAAGTTATTTATTAATTAATTTATCCAATAATTTGCAATTGTTAGAAAGCACCGTTTGAATATCTTTTTCATCCATTCCGCAACCGGCAAGCACGGCTTCGGCATATTCCGGAGACAGAAAATCGCTGTCGGAATGAGAATCCGAATCCAGCACCATTTCGGCTCCGACTTTTTTTGCAATTTTATAAACATGACCGTTTGTCAAACTGTGTCCTTTTTTTGATGTTATTTCTAGGTAAACGCCTTTTTCAACTGCAAGCCGTGCGTCTTCTTCCGTAATCAATCCGGGATGTGCAAGTATTGTAACGCCGGCTTCAATTGCAGCTCGATTAGTTCCCGGTTCTACCGGTTCAGCTATAGTTTCTCCGTGTACAATAATCAATTCTATTCCGAAATCACGAGCTTTTTTTGTTAGATCACCGATTAATGCTGCCGGAACGTGTGTAAATTCTACTCCCGGAATCGCAATTATATTCCATCCGCTTTTTTCTACCATATCGGTCATTTTTTTTACCGATTCAAAAACATGTTCATAGTTTGAATAATCCACGTGATCGGTAATTCCTATAGCGTAATAACCGGCAACCGCAGCACGGCGTATATGTTCTGCCGGAGAAAGTTCACCGTCAGAGAAAAAAGTATGAGTATGAAAATCTATTAATTTCATAATTCACTCCGTCAATTTTTTTATCGCAATGTACAATCTTTTTAAGAAATTGAAAATGATTATTGTAAAAAACAATTGCTTATATCATTTGACGTTTTGCTAATTGATAAAAAGTTCCTTGTGCATTCATAAGTTCTTCGTAAGTTCCGGTTTCTTCAATGCCGCCCTTAGAAAAAACAAAAATTTTGTCAGCATTTTTAATTGTACTTATTCTATGTGCAATGGCAATTCTTGTAGCGTTAAGTTTTTCAATACTTTGCGAAACCAACGCTTGAGTTTTATTGTCCAAAGCACTGGTTGCTTCATCAAAAAGTAGAATTTTCGGTTTACGAGCAATTGCCCTTGCTATCAAAAGGCGTTGGCGTTGTCCGCCTGAAAAATTTCCGCCGGAATCACTGATTTGAGTAAACATTCCCATCGGCATTTCTTTTATATCATCAGCAATTCCTGCCAATTCGGCAGCTTCCCAAGCTTCTTCCATTGGCAAATCTGCAATACCTCCGGCAATATTACTGTACACATCACCGGGAAGCAATTTCCCGTTTTGAAGAACGACTCCGAATTGTTTACGAACCATTTTACTGTCCAATGTCGCCAAATCTTGCCCGTCAACTTTGATACAGCCGCTTTCGGGAGTTTCAAATCCCAACAGCAAACGCATTAATGTAGATTTTCCGCAACCCGAACTACCTACAAAGGCTACAAATTCTCCCGGTTTGATACTCAGTGAAATGTTTTTCAAAATTGCCGGGCTGCCTTGAGAATATCTGAAAGTCACGTGTTGCACATCTATGGCTCCGGATAAGGTTCCCGGCGGAGCAGAAACACCGCAAATTTGAGGTGTTTCTTTAAAAATCGGTTCAATTCGCTTTACTTCAGCTGTGACAGTAAGACATTTTACGATTCCTTCGTAAAATTCCCACATCGCAGCTAAGAAAAACGATAATGCCGTAAAAAATGCGGCAAATTGTCCGGCAGAAAATAAATTTACTTTCTTTGATACAAGATAATAAACGGTAACAATTGCAAAACTTTGCATTAATAAATATTGACGTTGCATTTTTGATTGCAAAAAATATTTCTTTTGTTCTTTTTTAAGAATCGGAGTAAAAAATGCAGCCCATCGGGAAAAAAGAGTGTATTCGTTTGACGAAGCTTGAATTTTAGAAATGCCTTTTATTAATTGAAGAAGAAAGCCGGATATTTGTCCGTTGTGATTGGTAATTTCCGATTGCAATTTTAATAATGAGCTGTTTAACGGAATCATGAAAATCAACCAAATTGAGGATATCAAAAAAATTATCAGTGAAATTTTTACATTATAAAAAATCATCATTGCCGAATTTATCACCATCAGAAAAAGTGAAAAAATTATTCCCAGAAAATTTTCTTGCAAAACTCTTTGGATTTTCCCCGTATTGTTGATTCTTGAAACTAAATCTCCCACTGAAAATTTACGGAAGAAACTTGTTTTATAATGCAGAATTCTATGCCAAACAGCGGTTTGGAGTGTGCTGCAAGTTTTTGTTTCTATTCGGACTTGAATCAACATTTGCATAATGTAGAAAATAAATTGAGCCGGTAAAAACATCAATAAGAACGCTCCGACTGTAAACATTGAATTGTGTTGTGACAAAGGAATCGCTTCATCTAAAATAAATCCCATAATCATCGGAAAAAATAATGATGTTACCGATACGGCAAATGTAAGGATTGCTAATGAAATTAAGTCGTGTTTGTCAAATTGCTTTAATGCAAATCGTAACAAACTTTTAGGTGTAATTTCTTTGTCCGGAAAAAGATTGTAAAAACAATACGCATTCGGTGAAAACTTTTCTGTTATCTTAGAAGTTACTTTTTGCCAAGACATTGTTTGCGGATCAAACATTTTATAACCGTTTTTGTGGGGAATCAATGCTACCGGAAAATTGTTCTCTTTCCAAAACGCAACAAGAATTCCGCAATCTTCTTTTTGCCACTTGTAATGCAAAACAACTTCTCGGTATGCAATTCCGGAGTTGTCCATTAAACTCGGTAATTTTTTATCCCAATCATTAGGAATAGAAATTTTTGCATTAAGAGAATTAGCGATTTCTTTACTTACTGCCAGTATGCATTCGTGTTTTTCAGAATTAATTTTACCTTGAAATTGAAATGATTTTTTTGAATTCAATTTCATAAATTCTGTAATCGCACGATTCATCATTTCGTTGCGATTAATTATTTTTCTGCTTAATTCGGTCATTTATTCCTCGTTGTCTTGTAAACTTGATAATAATTCCCTGTAGGTTTCGCAGTTTTTTAATAGTTCTTCGTGATTTCCCATACTTTCAATCTTGCCGTGGTTGAGTACAATTATTTTTTCACAACTTTTAATGGTAGAAAGTCGATGTGCCACTATTATGCAAGTACAGCCTCTATGTTTGATATTTTCGCAAATGCGATGTTCTGTTTCTGCATCTAATGCACTTGTTGCTTCGTCCATTATCAAAATTTTTGGATTTCCCACTAATGCTCTTGCTATTTCCAAACGTTGGATTTCTCCGCCGCTGAAATTCCGTCCGCTTTCTTCTACCGGGCTGTTGTATCCTCCGGGACGACGCAAAATAATGTCGTGAACGCATGCGTCTTTTGCTGCTTGTGTTACTTCGTTCATTGTTATTGTGGTATCCCATAATGTGATATTGTCAAAAATACTTGCTTCGAACAGGCAAATATCTTGGTCTACCGATGAGATTTGTTCGGCTAAATCATCTTTAGAATATGTGTTTAAGGTTTTTCCGAATATGGAAATATTTCCGCTCCATTGAGTCAGACTGCCGCCGATGAGTTTTGCGATTGTTGATTTTCCGGATCCGCAGCCGCCGACAAATGCAATGCTTTCACCGTATTTTAATTTGAATGATATATTTTCGATAAGCGGCGGCTCCAGTAAGTTGTAACCGAAACCGACGTTTTCTACTTTTACGGCAAAATCATCTTTTTCTTCTGTTGCATCATATTTTTCAGAATCAATTAAACTTTTTTCTGAATAATTAAAAATATCTGCAAGCCGCAATAAATCGCCTTTGAGTTCTTGAAGTGATACTGAAAGTTCTGATAAATGTTCGACGGGTGATAAAAATTCTGATGATAAAAGAAAGAAAGCTATAAGAATTCCCGGAGTAATATTGTTTTCCATTACAAGAAAACCGCCGTAAATCAATAAAATGACAGACCCTATAGATGACAGAAAATTTGGAATAAAAAGAAGTGTGTAGCGGAAAACAGCAAGTTTTTGCTTTGAATTTTGCTTTTTAGAAAAGAAACCGCACCATTGCCTGAAAAAATCGTCTTCCATTCCGCAGGCTTTAAGAGTTTCTATTATTTGCAATCCGCTCATTTCTATGCCGACAAGTTTTCCGCTTGCCAAAAGTGTTTTTTGATTTTCTAAGCCTATTTTTTCTTTATAAATCCATAAAATCACAATATTACAAAATGCAATTGCAATACAAATCAATGATAGTTTTGCACTGTAGAATATCATTAAAATCAAGCTGAATATCATCATAAAAAACGGAACTGCAATTTCTGAAAGCAATCTTGATATTGTTCCGGCTACTTTGCGGCAAATCATAGCTTTATCTACAATTTCTCCGGGATAACGCTGAGTGAAAAAGCTTTGCGGAAGATGAAGGATTTTCCAAATTGTTCTGGAACCGATTCCGGTTTCCAAACGAATTTGCATTTGTCCTATCAGTGCGGATTGTACATTTTGCAATAAATGCCGTAAAAATGCGGTGTTTAGAAATGCCGTAGATATTACTTCTGCAAAATGCAGATGATTTTCTGCTACGACTTTATCCATAAAAAGTTGAGACAACAGCGGGAAAAGTATTCCGGGGAATGTGAGAGCTAATCCGGAAAGTAACAGGAGAAATATTATTTCGTAGTTTAATAACGGTTTTAACAAGGATAACAAACTGACCGGTTTGCCTTGGGGTTTGTAATCCGGCTGTTTTTCAAATGTTATGATGATTCCCGTGAATGATTCATCAAATTCTTCTGCACTTACGCATCTGCGACCGTATGCCGGATCATTTAGGTAAAAATGTTTTTTGCGGTAACCTTCCAGTACAAGGAAATGATTAAAATTCCAATGGATTATTGCCGGGAAAGAAAATTCAGCTAAGTCTTTCGGTTCGCATTTAAATCCTTTTGCGTTTAATCCGAATTTTTTGGCTGCTTTTATAATATTGCTGGCTTTTGCTCCGTCACGTGATACGCCGCATTCCAACCGCAGTCTTTCTAACGGCAAGAATGTTCCGTAATATTCGAGAATCATAGATAAAGACGCCGCCCCGCATTCTACTGCTTCTATTTGTAATACAGTAGGGACTTTATGAATTTTGTTTGTTTTTTTCATTTATAAAACCTGATTATTTTTTATTAAACAAAAGATCTATAGGGCGGAATGTTCCTATAAGTACCACGCCGCTGCATTCTGTTCCGCCGGATAGTTCATAGGGAAATTTTTTGTGTGATGTCCAAACAAAATCCTCTTCATTTTTAATATCACGCAAAAGTTCTACGGCTACTTTTATTACGGGAACTCCGTTGCAAATTTTTTCAGCCAATTCTGCATTTCCTAATGTTTTAGTTACATTTTGTTGTGATACCGGATAAAACGAAGATGTTTTTACCCAACCTTCCAGATATCCGTAAACTTCCGTATTAACAGAAGATAATTTCAGATTTACTTGTGCTCGATGTTTAATTTTTTTTCCCTGTGACATGGGAATGTATAATACTGCCGATAATCCGGCTTTTTCATTTTCTACGCTTGCAATTATTTGTCCGGCAGAAACGTAATCACCGGGAAATGCAAAGATTTCCATTACACGCCCGGAATGCAATGTTTTGATTTCGGTAGTTGTTCCGGTTTCTTCATTTTGTAAAATCGCAATAACATTGCCTTTTTCTATATTGCCCAATTCCCACAAATATGAATGTTCCATTAAACCGTTAAAACCGCTGTAAATAAATGATAGACCTTCTCCTTGCAACAGCATTCCGTTACCTTCCACATATTCCGGAAGTTCACCGAAAAAAGCCCACAATATTACATTGATAATTACCAATAAAGTTGCTGTTATTATCAACCAATATTTTATATTTCCTACTGCAAGGAGTCGATCTATCTGTTCGGGGGAAGACAGTCGCTCCAGTGAAGTTTCTCTGAAAATCGACTTTGCCAAATTTTATCTTCCTCGTCTGTATCTTTTAGGTGCAAGCGACAAACATAAATTATCAATATTCATACTGCGTGACGTTTCTGCTTGTAATTTTATTTCTTCGTAAATTAATTTTCCGTCATCGTTTTTATATTGAAGATATTTGTCTGCACTTTTAATGATTCTTTTGTCACCGGAATTGTCTATCAATTCTGTGCTGGTCAAATAATATTTTGAGTTGCTTTCCGGTAACAATGCATATTCATATTCGTAATAATATTTATTTTCACCCTCGGCAGAAAGCCAGGTTTTGCGTTTTAATTTGTATTCATTGCCGTACTTTTGAAAACTTTTCATAACTATATCGTTTATTGAAGTTACGGTATCGTCTGTTAGATTAAGTTCAAATGAATTTTGTTGAATATGATCGTTTTGGCAAATATTTTCATTCCAGAAGAAATCATATTGAAATCTTCTTTGTGACATTTCGTTACCATTTTCCGGATTATATGCGTTTACTTTTCGTATTTCTTTGACCCATTGATGTTGTTTATTGTCAGTGTCGGGGATAGCAACGTCGTTGTATTCACAAGTGATTTCTTCTAATATTTTCAAATCTCCTACAGGTTCACAATTTTCTGCGTCCCAAGTAAGTCTTAGGGAAACATAGTCTGTCTCTGTAGTGTAATCGAAAGTTCCTTCAGTAAAAGTTGCTGTTCGGTAATAAGTGATTTTGTTGTTTTCAGCAGGCAGATATTGACAGAATCTTGTGTACCATTCAAAATTTTCATCCAGATATTCAAAATATTCTGCTGCATCAGCGATGTCTTCGCCTTCACAAAAAACTTCCATTAACATTGTTTTTTTTACTTTGTCGAAGGTATATTTTGCTGTTCCGACTTTGTTTTTTCCGGCTTCATCGTCGTAAATGTTTGCAGTTACTACACCGTTTTTTTGCTCTTTATCAAAATTTGTATAATCAAATTTTGTGTAATACAGCAAAGTTCCGTTTTCGTCATATTGTTTTGTTTCTGTTTTTTCACCGATTTCACTACTGTTTACCATTATACGGCGACTGATTTGTTTTAATACTTGATTATCTGTTGACGGTACTTCCGGCTCTGTTGACGGAGTGTCTTGTTCAGATTCTTGTCCTGAAGAATTATTTTTTGATGATGATTCTTGTACATCACAAGAACATATAAAAGAACATAACGTTATTATCGTTATAATCAAATAAATTAATCTTTGCATAGTTTCTCCCTTATATATTAGTTACCGTAAGTTCCGCTTTTATAATAAAGTGGGTAGTCGTTAGACCAAACTGTCATAGAAATTTTGTCATTAATCATTCCGATACCTACACTTGCACAAACACCGATTTCCATATTTCCGGAAAGAATAAATTTTTCTTCATTATTTGTGGAATTTCTAAAGTCCCTGTAAATGTAAGAACTCATTTCTGCATTTCCGGATAAATAAGGACCGGCTCCGCCGTTTATTGATGCTACAGAAATTCCGAGTAATACTAAACTTATCTTTGGACCAAATTTTGCCTCCAGTTTTCCTGAAAGTGTCACATTTGAACTAAAGCCGGCACTGCTTAACGGATCGTTTCCCCAAGTTCTGAAATCGTGAGGTATACACAATATTCCCTCTCCGTCCAAACGACATTGACCGCCGACATTCATTGCTATTCTTGCATATGCTTGGACTTCGCTTGTTATTTTTCCGGAAATACCCGGCCAAAAATAAACTTCTGCTTTTACACCGGAAACGGTTGAAGGATCTACTGCCGCACCTTCAAACAACAAAATATCCCATGTCTTTTTCGCTTCTATACCGACGCCCAAGCCGGCTCCGAATTCTAAATCACAATCGTATCCGAGTTTTGCCGTACCTTTTTTATAGTCGATAGTCCATTTCCAAGGTTTCCATGTACCGTGAGTGTTAAGTTTTGTATAAGGAAGTTGAAATTCTGTTGTAATCGTAGATTTATTATTTCTAAATCGTCCTTTAATATTTGCTGTTACTTTGGGATTCTTCGAAGATAATGTAATGTCTTTATCTATACTCTTTACGTTATCTCCGGAAAGATTTTTGTCCAAAATACTCATATCGCCTCGTGAAGAAGCACTGCGGAAATTTTGCCCGTAATATTCAAGTTCCAAATCTTGTTGAGGGATGGATACAAATTGGAAAACTTCCATTAATTCCGGTTGTTCGGTTTCTATGATGATTTCTCCGTCAACAAAGGAAACTGTTACGACTTTTAATGCTGTTCCGTCTGCATCTATAAAAATATCACCGACTTTTAAATTTTCTAATGAGATTTCAACTGATTTACCGCTGCGAACATTTTCTTGGATTCCGTATTCTGAGAAATCTATAACTTCGTTTTGGTAATCAAAAATAGAATTTGTAAATGCTACTTCGGCGAAAAGACCTGTAGGTAATAATAAAATTAAAATTGTTTGCCATATTTTCATAATTTATTCCTCCACACCTTTGGTAAAGATATTTCCTTTTCCGTCTCGCATTTCTACTCCGAGGAATTTTCCGTCATCACTGTAATGATATTTTATTTTATAAGTTTCGTTTCCGCCTCTGGCTTTTGATACCGTCTTTGTTTTGCTTATAATCTTTCCGTCTGAACGGCGAGCTTCAGTTTGGTAGTACATATACGATGTTCCGTAAGCAGAATTGTTGATTTCTATCAATTTCAAGTTATTGTCATCGCCATATGTATACGAACGAGATTCTGTAATTCCGGTTTTATTATTAACCGTATTTACTGTTTGGATTTTTGAATTTTCATCAACTTGATAAACAGAGGTTCCGTTTGTTTTTTTAATGGTTATTTTTTTTAGGTTAGTTGCTGCGTTATTATTTGCTTCAGTGTTACAACCGCAAAGGATAAATAAAATAACGCTGATGAAAACTAATGTTTTACTGGTTTTAAATTTTTTTTCCTTTTTCATTTATTAGTGACTCCTTAATAAAGTTTAATATACTCGCTGATGAATAATCATCAGGAGTATTCCTTGCATAATGATTGTGTAATTATAATTTCATGCTTTTTTATTTAAGAAAATTAATCTCTATGACTGTGACGTGGACCTACACCTCCGGAAACATTTTCTAAATCTTGCTCATTTAGTTCTTTAGTTTTGTTTTCGTCTAAGTCGTCTTTCACTTTTATCACCTCCTTTACTATTTTTTCATTATGCAATTGATGTAGAAATAATATTGTGATTGTCTGTTAGACAATTTTTTTACTTTTGTTTGTATAGAGAAATATTTGATTATAAACAAAGTAAAATAAAAAATCCTGATAAAGTTTTTTTAGGTAGATATCGGGAAAATATAGTAAAGTAATTTTACACAATCGGATTAAGGAAAAGTTATGGATAAAAAGAAATACATTGAAAAACGTTCGTTTATGGTAGCAGTTACGTTTTTATTTCTTATTGTTATGTTCTTCTTATATATTAATATTTCAAATTTTGTTTTTCATAAAGCCGGAGCAGAACTTGCCATGAAAACCGGGGGAAGTATGAAAAATATTTTGGAATATTCTCAGAAAGATGAACAAATAGATTTGCAACTTCTTAAAACTCTTATAAAAAATAATGATTTTTATCTACCGATGTTAAATCTTACCGTTTATGACAGTGACAAAAACATATTGATGAAAGAGGGAAAAAGTCTTTCGTTAAAAAAAACAGTTTTAGATGATAATTTTTGTGATGATTTAATACATTCAAACATTTCAATTACTGACGGGAATAAAAAAATAAGAGTTTACGAGGTTTATTTCAGTATTTTCGGGGAAAATCCGGGAACTCCTATTGCAAATATTGTAATCAGTTTTAATTTAGATCAATTCAGCGATTTATTCAGCGGTAAACAATTTTTGATGCTGAGTATATTCCTATTAACGCTTTTAATTTTAATTTTTTTAGTAATGATAATTTTGGGATTGCAGCAGCAACTTTTTCAATCTGAAGAAAAGATTACTCAATTGAATACTCGTGATGATATTACCGGGTTGCTTACACGTGAAGCATTTATGGAAAAATTTCGAAATGAAATCGTACGAATATCACAGACTGGCGGACAACTTTCTGTGATTACGGCAGATTTGGATAATTTTATGTCTGTTTGTGACAAAGCAGGGCATGATTTCGGGAATCATATTTTAAAAACCGTAGCTAAAATTTTTCAAACGAATTTACGTGTCTTTGATATTATAGGAAGATTCGGAAGTGATGAAATCATTGCTGTTATGATTGGGACAACGGCACAAGAGTGTTTGGAAATTGCCGAGAAGTGTAGAATAGCGATAAAAGAAACTGAATTCTATTTTAATGATAAAAAAATTCCTGTTTCGATGAGCTTCGGGATATCAAGTACTTCAAATTTGGAACAAAAAACAACTGAACAAATTAAGCATGATTTGCTTTTTGATTCTCTCGGTGCGTTAGCTCAATCAAAACAAGAAGGTAAAAATTGCTGTATTTTAAAATGATTGATTAATCAAAGTCGTAATAACAACCTTGTTGTGCAAAACCTGCAAATCCGTCATTTTCCGGAGTAAATTGTTCATAATTATCACCGTAGTGACAGAGGAACATTTTATTTTTGATTCCTCTCGGTAATCTTTTTAATTCATCATAAGATGCGTGAACTCCGCCGGAATAAAATTGGCAATCGTGATAGATGGTTTCAATCGGATATTTACCGCACAACCAAGAAATCATATCAAGGTCAAAACGTGTATCAGACGGAAATAAAATACGTTCGTCAATAATAACGCCGTATGAAAAGAATGAATCTTTCCAAGATAAAGCGTTGTCCGGCATGTGCATTGTTCTGAATATTTTTATATCAATATCGCCGATTTTCGCTTGATACAACGGGCGAGGAGTATCTGAAATTAATTGCGGGCGGATTTGTTCGAAATAATCTTCAAATTCTAAAATTTTACCGTCATTGCATTCTCCGTATGCATTACCGCCTTTGAGGGAGTTTTCCCACAAACATTTTTTGTATTCATCCGTAATTATAATGTTGGGTTTTACTTTTGTGACATATCTTCCCATTAATATTGCTTCTTCCAAGCCGCCTATATGATCTGCATGGGAATGTGTTACCAAGAAATTGCGAATTTTCATAATGTTTGATTTGTAATGGTAAAAAGCCGTAGGACAAACTGTTCCGCAATCTATTAATAAAGAATCGTTGCCTTTTATTACTAAAAGATTATTTTGAAAATGTAGCTTGGAAAATGCAGAACCTATTCCTAAAAAGAAAAGAGATAATTTCCCATCATTTTGAAGCTCTAATTCTTTGTCGAATTCTCGTATTTTCATGTAAACTCCTTTTCATTCATTCGGAATAAATGTTCGTTAATATTTAATATTAAGATATTTTATTAAAATAGAAAATATAGATGATTTATACCATCGTAAAAATGTAAATGTTTTATTAATTAATTTATACAATATTTTATCACAAAAAAAATATCTTTTTGTTTTTTATTTAATTTGACAAATTTATTCTAAAAGAATAGAACACGCATAGTTTTTCTCCTTTTCAGGTCAAAACGACTACGTTTTCGACGCAGTATAATATTATTACATTTTTTCGGAGTTTCTTTATGTTCCAAAACGTTTTTAAGCCACGTTTGTTTGAGACCTTAAAATCTTATAGCGGGAAACAATTCTCTGCGGATTTTATGGCGGGGATTATTGTTGGTATTGTGGCTATTCCTCTTGCTATAGCATTCGGGATTGCTTCCGGTGTAGGTCCGACAGAAGGGCTTGTCACTGCTATTATTGCAGGTTTTATCATTTCGGCATTCGGCGGTACACGAGTACAAATCGGAGGACCTACAGGTGCATTTATCGTAATCATTTACGGAATAATCCAGCAATACGGATTATCCGGATTGATGATAGCGACAATAATGGCGGGGCTGCTTCTCATTTTTATGGGAGTTTTTAAGCTTGGGTCTATTATAAAATTCGTTCCTTACCCGGTTATAATAGGTTTTACCGGCGGAATTGCATTGACTATTTTTTCAACACAGATGAATGATTTTTTCGGACTGGGATTAAAAAATGTTCCGGCAGATTTTATCAGTAAGTGGATTTATTATTTCCAAAATATTTCACATATACATTGGGCATCATTTGCCGTAGCTGCCGGAAGCCTTGCGGTAATAATTGTTTTCCCTAAAATTTCGAAAAAAATTCCGGGTTCATTGGTAGCTATTATTTTGGCAACAGTCGTAGTTTGGGTATTAAAAAGTTTTTGCGGAGTCAGCGGAATTACAACAATAGAAGATTTGTACAAATTGCCTTCCGGTTTGCCGATGCCTCATTTACCGGAACTTACACTTAAAGAAGGTCAAACATTTTTCTTAATGTTAAAAGATTTATTTCCGCCGGCATTTACGATTGCCATGCTGGGAGCTATAGAATCATTGCTATCAGCAATGGTAGCTGACGGTGTAATCAGCGATAAGCATGATTCTAATACGGAACTTATAGCACAAGGTATTGCAAATATTGCATCACCGCTATTCGGTGGGATTCCGGCAACCGGAGCTATTGCACGAACTATGACAAATATTAATAACGGCGGACGCACACCTGTTGCAGGAATTATACATGCCGGAGTTTTGACTTTGGTACTTTTATTTCTCGGTAAATTAGTAGGAATGATTCCGATGCCTTGTCTTGCAGCAGTTCTTGTAATGGTTTCTTATAACATGAGCGGCTGGAGAACATTTGTTGCTTTGGCTAAAAATCCTAAGTCAGACTTTGCGGTATTAATAGTAACTTTTGTTCTTACCGTAATTTTTGATTTAACTATTGCAATAGAAATCGGGTTACTTTTGGCATTATTACTTTTCTTGCGTCGTACAAATGAAACTACCGAAATTCGAACTTTCAAAAATGAGATTGATCCTAATGATGAATCAGACATTATTTTGCATGATGAGGAAAAATTGGTTATTCCTCAAAATGTTGCTGTTTATGAAATTGACGGACCATACTTTTTCGGAATAGCAAATAAGTTTGAAGAAGTTATGAGCAGTATCGCAGAACGCCCGAAAGTTCGAGTTATCAGAATGAGAAAAGTTGCATTTATAGATTCTACAGGAATTCATAATTTGGAAACACTTTGTATTCGTTCTGAAAAGGAAAAGGTTCAAATTGTACTTTCCGGTGTAAACGAAAGAGTTCGTCATACATTAGAGAAAGCCGGTTTTGCTAATGTTTTGAAAGAAGAATTTATTTGTTCAAATATCAACGAAGCATTAGAAAAAGCAGGACAAATTGTAGGTAAATAAAATTAAAAGGGCTGTCTGAGAAAAAAAGGCAGTCCTTTTGTTTTATAAGCCGGCGTATCAGCAAAAAAAAGTTGAAAATTTTTAATTTTTTTTGTTGGTCTAGCAATGAATGATAGACCAATAGTGTTATTATCATTCTTATGAAAGATAAAGAATTACAAAAAATAATTACAAGACCGATGCTTGATCGCATCATTGAAATCCATCGAAAAATCTTTTCCGGATGTTTTCCGAATACCAATCAATTGGCGTATGATTTGGAAGTGACTCCGTCTACTATCAGTCGTGATATAGAATATTTGCGAGAGCGATTTTATGCTCCGATAGAGTATAGTGCTCAACATCGCGGCTATTATTATAAAACGGCGTTTGAACTTCCGGTAAACAATATTGCCATTAAAGATTTACAAACTCTGACTTTTGCAAAGATGCTTCTTGCTCAGTATAAAGGAATGCCGATTTATAAGGATATTTGCAGTGTCATAGATTTGTTAAATCTAAGAAATTCCCCATCGACAGATTTTATGATTATGAAACGAATTGCTTTACCGCCGACTCCGATTGGTTTTGTTAATGAAGAAAATTGGTTAAAGATTTGTACAGCGTTGCAAAATAATTTTATTTTAGAATTTGATTATAACGGTCGTTGGAATACAGAAACGACTCACCGCCGCGTGCATCCTTATCAATTGTTATTAAATGACGGAACTTACTTTGTTTTTGGTTTTTCGGAAGAGCGTAACGATGAACGTTCGTTTAATATTTCAAGAATGCGGAATATTACGGTAATACACGAAGTTTTTGATTTGCCGGATGATTATGAATTTGAAAATCGATGCGGCGGCGGAAAATTCGGGGCTTTTGAATCTGCCAATGCGGCACACTATAAAGTAAGATTTTATAATGACGCAATTTGGTATGTGAAAGATTATGTCTGGGCGGAAGATCAGAAGATTGTTGACATTGATGAAAATACAATCGAGATAACATTTTCATCTACGCAATATATGAAAATTTTAGAATGGATTTTGCAACAAGGTTGCAATGCCAAACCGCTGGAACCTAAAGAACTTGTTGATGAATGGAAATCTCAAGTAACGCAAATGTTTAAAATGATTTGAATAAAATTATATTATACATCAATATTTACAGGAGGAAAAGTTTATAAAAATGGGGGCAGTCCAAGAAGAAAAGACTGTCCCCATTTTTTATGTTTGTTAATTAGAAATCATAGTAATAAGAATTAACATAAAATTCATCATGCTTATTTTTGACATCCTTCCCATTTAAATAATAACCTATATTTTGGGATATATCAGTTATAACTTTCATTTTCACAGTCTTATAGTTTGCATTATCATTAAATACTACATGAGCAGCATTATCAGGAATTGTAATTTGATATACATTTTGATTATATTCATTTTTAGTTAAATAACTCATTTTATCATTGGATATTTCATTATTATTAGAGTCGAAAAACTTAGCATAGATATCAGTATGCCATCCTAGATTATCTGAAAATCTTATTGTCTTCACTCGTTCGGCAATTTCTATCAGTAAAGTATTGTTATTTTCTTTGATTTCAAACTTGGCTTTTCCATCAACGACATCGACTTCTTCACGGGAGTAATAATTTCTTAATTTTTTTGCACTTAATGAAAGAACATTCAATTCTACCTCTTTTGGGGAATCTGCGATTACAACAATGACTTTGTCATTATCCTTTGTACGTGAAAATCCATATAAATCAGAATTATAACCAAAATCAATTTTTTCATGTTTTCCAGCTCCTATTGCAATGTGTCTTTTGCGGAAATTTAATACTTTTGACCAATGTGCATGAATCTTTTCGTTGAACGTATAACCTAGATTTGCGATGTGACATTTGTCTCCCAGTAACCATGGCATTTGAGAACGAGTTTTTTGGTCTTCATCGGTTCCGCAACTTGCATTTGAATCTATTCTTCCGGCCTCGTCTCCGTAAAAAATCTGAATTGCACCGGGGCACATCGCAAGTAATGTACCTGCTAATTTTTGTTTCTCAACATTTTTTTCTATGACCGAATAGAAAATACCGGATCTGTCTTTATTTATAGAATAGGTATCATGTGAACTGATATAACTTAATACATTAAAAGCAGAATCGTTATTTATTTTTTTTGCATATTCTTCATAAGTACTGTCCATATATGAAGCACTGCCATAATTTACAGCTGCTTTTACTTTAGGACGAAAATCAAAATTAATCATTGAATCAAATCCGCCTTCAGTATAATAATTGTCCTTTATTACACCATGGTCAAAATGTTCACCTGTCATCCAGAAAGGAAGATTTTCTTTGGCTATATTAGAAGTTGCTTTATTTTCTTCACACCAAACTTTATAAGCTGCAGAACATTTATCTTTTAATTTTTTCCATGTTATGGTACTTACATTCTTCGCACTGTCACATCTAAAACCGTCAATTCCGAATTCTTCTACCCATTTGCTTAGCCAATATGTAAGGTAGTCTTGCACGGTAAAAGATGAAATGTCTTGCAATTTCACGATGTTGTAATTTTCGGACGGATAGAAAGATTCCATTTCTTTCTCATGTTTCTTTTTTAGAAAAGGCGGAATTTCTACTTTTTCTGATGAGTCTGTAATGAATTGGGGTAATTCTTTATTGATAGCTTTATTTTCATCTTCCGTATAATCACCTCCTAACCTGGCTTTTACCCATTTCCCTGTCCACCAAGTACTCCATTCCTTTGAGTTATAATCAATATAACTATGATAAAACTTGGGTTGGAGGTTTTCTAAATTTTCTGTGAGTTGTGGGAGGTTTAAATCTTCTTTGGGTTGTGAGTTTTCTAAATCTTCTTTGGATTTTTTTTCTTTTGAATTTTCTATTAATACCCCGGGAAATAAATGTTTTGCATCTTCGATAGTATTGTACCCTGCGTGGCTCATTACTACGTCCATTACGACTCGAATACCTCGCTTATGTGCCTCATCTACAAAGGCTTTAAATTCTTCTTTTGTTCCTATATTTGCATCCATATTCGTGTAGTCGAGTACATAATAACCGTGATACGGATAATGTTTAAATGCTCCGTTACTGCCTACACACCAACCGTGAATTTGTTCATAAGGGGCAGAAATCCAAATTACATTGATTCCTAAATCATACAAATAACCAAGCTTTTCAGTAAGCCCTGCTATATTACCGCCGTAAAATTTACCTATATCCTCTATATCTTTTGGATTGCCTTTTTCACGTCCGTAAGCCATCTCTCGACCGGGATCGCTGTTGTAAAAACGGTCGGTTATTACAAAATAAACGCTTGCATTATCCCAGGAAAATTTTGTCTCTTGATTGTTTGTTTTTTCTTTTTCTAATGCAAAGTTTTCTTCTCCTACTTTGCTTTTGTATGTCAAAGCTGTTTTTTCTTGTTTTGCAGAAACGACTGAAGGTTCACATTCCGGCGAACATGAAATAAATAAAATTGTACATAATAATAAGATAAACGTTTTTTTCAATTTGAACTCCTGTATTTGTTATTGGTATAAAATATAACAATATGGAATATTTACAGCGGTGTACAAATTGAAGTTTTTCAAAACAAAAACATTTTTATATGCAGTTTTAATCATTTTTCTACATTGTGTTTAATATGTGAAAGTTAATTTTTTTATTCTATCTTTGTTACTTATTCTTATCATTTAAAATGAAATATTTTTGCCGTTGGTATAGTTTTATGATATGTTTAGACAGATTTTTGTTTCATATTTAGGAGAGAATGTTGGAATTTTACATAGTACCGACGCCTTTGGGAAATCCGGAAGATATAACTTTGCGAGCAGTGCGAGTGTTAAAGGAAGTAGACTTTGTCGTTTGTGAACATCATAAAGAGTATATTAGGCTTGTTACGAGTTTACAAATTCCGGTAAAAGAATGGATTGAATGTCAGCGTAAAGATTCCGAAAGCTGCCTGGAGCGTTTGGATGAACTTTTGTCCGCCGGTAAAAAAGGTGCTTTAGTTTCTGATTGCGGGTCGCCGGTATTTGAAGATCCGGGTTTTCCGGTATTGCGATATGTTGCCGGTAAAAATATAAAGCTTGTTTCTTTACCCGGGGCGAATTCTCTTATTACAGCATTGCCTTTGTCACCTTTTGAGATTCGTTCTTTTTATTTTGCAGGTTTTATTTCTCAAAAAAAAGGTGTAAGAGAACAAGATTTAAAGAATCTACTGAAAAGAAAAGAGTGGGTAATTCTACTGGAAACTCCGTATAGATTGAAAAATATTCTCGAATTAATGCAAAATATTGCACCTAAGCGAAATATAGTTTTGCCGTTTAACATTACGTTACCTGATGAAACAGTCTACAGCGGAACGGCGGCGGAGATTTTGAAAGCTCTAGCTCGTGATAATAATGAAAAAGGTGAATTTTTGTTGTTGATAGAAGGTTGCGGACGATGAAAAAAGCTATAATTTTTGACCTTGACGGGACTTTGCTTGATACTCTCGAAGATTTGGCTGACGGTGTAAATGCAGCATTGGAATATATGAAATTTCCGAAACGGACAATAGAAGAAATTCGATGTTTTGTCGGAAACGGAATGCGGCAACTTATAAACAGAGCCGTTCCGTCGGGAACATCGGAAGCGAAAATAGAAAAGACGTTTGATTATTTTTGTGAGTATTATTTTGCTCATTGTAACGAAAAAACGGCTCCTTACCAAGGTATTATGCAAGTGCTGGACGAGCTTGTTCGGCAAAATTATAAGCTTGCGGTAGTGTCGAATAAGCGTGAGGAAGCAGTAAAGGCATTATGTGAAAAATATTTTGACATGATTACTGTAATGTCGGGAGACAAACCGGGAATCAATCGAAAGCCCGCACCTGACAGTGTCGAAAATGTTTTAAAACAGCTGGATTGCGAAAAATCTGATGCAATATATGTAGGAGATTCTGAGATTGATATTCTTACAGCTAAAAATGCAGGAGTAGATTGCGTAAGTGTTGCGTGGGGATTCAGAACGGAAAGAGAATTGCTAGATAACGGTGCGGCTGATGTTATTTTTGAGCCGCATGAACTTTTGGATAAAATAAAAGATTTTGAAAATAAATAATATTAAAGGAGAAAATTATGAAAGTTTTAATTGCTGCGATAAACAGAGAAAAATTTCCCGATCCTGTATTTCCTTTGGGGGCGTCTTATATTGCCCATGCGGTGGAATCTGCCGGGAAATATGAACTTCAAATATTTGATGCGTGTTTTGAGGAAAATCCTCAGGAAGCGTTTAAGGAAAAAATAAAAGCTTTTATGCCGGATGTGATTGGTTTTTCTATCCGTAATGTTGATAATAATGCTTTTCCTATAGCAGAAAATTATCTTCCTTATTATCAAAGCATGATGAAAGTAATTCGTGAAAATTGTAATGCTTCCGTTGTTGTCGGTGGTTCGGCTTATACGATTTTTCCTGAATATTTTTTAAATGAATTGGGAGCTGATTACGGAATAGCCGGTGAAGGTGAGTACAGTTTTGTTTCCCTTTTGGAGCAAATAGAAGCCGGTACAGTTGCAAAAGGTACTATTATAAAGTCTGCGGAAATTAAAGATATTAACTTTGATACATTTCCGTCACGTAACGGATTTGATGTTGCCGGATATTACCAAAAAGGCGGCTGTATAAACATTCAAACCAAACGAGGTTGTGCGTTTGATTGTTCATATTGTACTTATCCTACAATCGAAGGTCATAAATATAGATTGCGAAGTCCTAAAAATATTGCGGATGAGATTCAGCATTGGGTAGAAACTGCGGATGTTCGTCATTTTTATTTTGTAGACAGTGTTTTTAATCATCCGGAAAAATATTCTATTGAGATAATAAATGAAATTGTCCGCCGAAATCTTCAAATTCAGTGGACGGGATTCTTCTCTCCGATTTTTAATGATGAATTTGCAGCTGCATGTCAATCTGCCGGGCTGACTTCTATGGATTTGGGAACAGATGCTTTTTGTGACGTGACATTAAAGGGGTATCATAAATTTTTTACCGTAGAAGATATTTTTAGAAGTTGTGAATTGTGCCGTAAATACGGAATCAAATATAACCATTCTATGATATTCGGCGGACCGGGCGAAACAATGGAAACTCTTGCAGAGACTGTAAAGAATATTGATGCTTCTGATCCGGATTCGATTATCGGATTTGTGGGAGTGCGTTTGTATCCAAATACTCCTATTTTAAAAGATGTCGGAATTGATGAAGTAGGAATCGAACCGGAATTTTATTTGTCACCTGATGTAAAAGATAAAATCGTTGATTATTTGCTGGATATTTGTGCTACTCACAAAAATTGGATTATTCCCGGATTGGAAAAAGGCGTAAATATGAAACTGTTTGAAAGAATGCGTAAAAAGGGAATAAAAGGTCAGCTTTGGGAATTGATGAAGAGTTGGTCTAGATAATTTTAGATTTTTTTTAAATTAAAAAAGTATTACGGAGAAATAAAATGTTTTCGATGATTCAATTTCAGTCGGCCGGTTTGGTAATTGTACTTTTTATTATGTGTATGCATTTTGCCAGACGAACAAAGTGGCTTGTGACAGAGAGAACTTTTGAGGTATTTTTATTTATTGTACTTGCAGGACTTTTGCTTGATATTTCTTCAATTTTTGCAATTGCGTATAGAACGAAAATTCCTGTTATTGTAACGAATTTAATATCTAAGTTTTATCTGATAAGTTTACAGGTAACAACTTTAATGACGCTTGTTTATTTATTTGCAGATTTATTTTGGTATGAAGAAAGAATCAGAAAGTTATTTCGTCCTTTTTTGATATTTTTGATTGTTATTTTCTGTAGTTATTTGTTTTTACCGATTTACTATTTCTTTGATTTTGAAAACAGAGTCGTTTATTCTTATGGACCGGCAGTTTTTATGACGTATGCGTGCTGCTTGTCGTTTCTGACATTGAGTTTCGGAATATTAATTTTTTGTTGGGATAAGATTTCCCTCAGTAGAAAATTACCGGTAGTCGTAATAATTTCATCTTTTATAATATCTGCCGTTATACAGTTTTTTAATAATGAGTTATTGCTTGTCGGTTTTGCAATGTCTATGGCTGTAATGGTTATTTATTTATATATGGAAAATCCTTATTTGCGAATGGACAGAGAACTGGGAACGAATAATGAGCATGCTTGGAATTTGTATGTAAAACAGATGTTTGCCAGAAAAAAAGATTTCAATATGGTGGCAATTTATATAAATGACTTGGAATCTATCATAGATATATTCGGGAATAAGAATAAGATAGATTTATTATTATCTATTACAAATTTTTTCCGCTCTATAGATGACAGTATTTCTTTCAGGATGGGAACGAATAATTTTATAGTTGTAAGTTCAACATTGAAAAACAAAGATTTACTTGAAAAAATAACTCGTCGTTTTGCCGAACCATTTTCTGTAGCAGATGCAAGTATTAAGCTTTCGGTTAGTTATTGTACATATCCGGACAGTAAGCTGTTTTCTGATGTGCAAGAATTAATAAGTATAAAAAATTATATTCACTTAAAAATGAAACGAAATGCGAATGAGACATTCATTACCGTAAATGAAGATTTAATAAAATCTCAAAGAGAAATGGTCAATATAAAAAAACGATTGCAGTGGGCTTTGGAAAATGACGGTTTTGACGTATTTTACCAACCGATTTATTCTTTTGAAAAGGGGCGAATCGTATCGGCAGAAGCTCTTACCCGTTTGAAAGATGAAGAAGGTAAGTTTATAAATCCGGAAGTTTTTATTCAGATTGCAGAAGAAAACGGAATGATATTGGAGATAGGAATGAAAGTCTTCGATAAAGTTTGTCGATTTATCAAAGATTTTCATCCGGAAGATTTGGGAATAGAATATATTGAAGTTAATCTTTCTGTTGTCCAATGTATGCAAGAAACTTTAGCCGGAGATTTGATGGCTATTATGGATAAATATAAGATAAATCCGGGATTTATTAATTTTGAGATTACCGAAACATCTATGATAAATTCTAAAGATGTATTGCTTAATAATATGTCGGAATTGATAGAGAATTCTGCTAATTTTTATCTTGATGACTACGGCAGCGGATATTCAAATCTCAGTTATATAATAGGTTTACCTTTGCATGCAGTAAAGCTTGATAAATCTATAGTTTGGGCTTCGTTTACCAGTGAAAAAGGAAGTATTACACTTGAATTTGTAGTGCGGATGATAAAAAAACTTAATATGAAAATAGTTGCAGAAGGAATAGAAAACAAAGAGCAATTTAATAAAATGAAAGAATTGGGTGTAGATTTAGTACAAGGATATTACTTTTCTCGTCCGGTTGATTCGAAAGATTTTGTTAAATTTATGTTCGAATACAAAGACGACAATGATTAATCAATCATAATTTTTAAGCATTGTCGGCTGCACAGTAAACGTCACGGAAATTAAACTTACGTACAAATGAAAGAAAATCTTGAGCCGGAAGCGGGCGTGAGAAGTAGTATCCTTGGAAATAATCACAGCCCATTGCGGCAAATAATTTTGTTTGTTCTTCAGTTTCTATACCTTCGGCGACAATGTGTTTTCCGAGATTTTTTGCCATTACGATGGAACTTTCTATTACAAGGCGTCCTTTTTCATCAACGGTGGCAGTGTCAATCATAGATTTGTCAAATTTGATAATATCTATAGGAAGATCAAGTAATGAGCGAATATTTGAATTACCGGTACCGAAATCGTCGAGGGAAAAAGATAATCCGCGACGGTTTAAAGAATTAATATTTTTTATTAAAACTTTCGGAGAATTGGTTGTTGCCGTTTCCGTAATTTCAAGGTTCAACATATCCGGAGAGATTCCGTATTCTTCTATTTTACTCATAAAATTATGAGCAAAAGATTCCTGCATACATTGAATTACCGAAAGGTTCATTTCGATATATTTAATACCGAATGTTTGCAAATCATTATTCTTCATGAAACAGAAAATAGAACTTGTTATAAAATCGCCGATTCGCAATATCAATCCGGTACGTTCAGCAAGCGGAATAAAATCAGCAGGAGAAACAAAGCCGAATTCTGGATCTCTCAATCGAATCAACGCTTCCGCAGATTCTATTTTCCCGGTATGAACATTGTAAATCGGTTGATAATACATTTCAAAGTTATTTTCATCCAATGCTCTGTGGATACATTGTTCAATTTCAATATTTTTTCTTTTGTCTTGCAAGTTGATATTCTTAGCAGAAATAATCCATTTTTGGCGATTGTCCAATTCTTTGAGGTAGTCTATGTAATTGAAAACATCACCGATAGATTCTATATCTTCAGGAAGTAATATATCCATTAAACGTATTGAAACAGTGATACAGTTTTCATCAACGAACCATGGTTTTTCAAATCTTTTTTCAATAGTTTGAAGTAATTTGAACGAATCGTTTTTACCGGAATATACGGTAATAACAAAAGTACTTGAGCCTAAATAAAAGACGCTTTGCTTGCTGGTATCTTCCAAAAATTTGGCAATGTCTTTTAATATAAAATCCATTTTTGTTGTACCGAGCATTTGATTGATTAAACGAGCGTCTTCAATGTGACAAACAATCAGAGTGAATTCTGTATTTCTTTTTTGATTCATATCTAAGACTTTCAAAAATGATTTACTGTTGAAAATCCCTAATTGAGAATCAAGTGCATTTTCTGGTTTTTGTATTAATACATAAAAAATTAGAATCCCGGTTGCAATGGTAAAATTTTGAACCAAAAGATTAGGGGATAATATTTGGATAATTGAAGCCAATGCAACAAGTCCTGAAGAAAATAAATGGACTGACAATAAATTTGCCGGTAATAAATGATGCATGGATATTATATAAACAGTACAGAAAATCATGTAAATAAGAGTATTTGCATAAAGCAGCCAGAAATATGGACCGTGGCAGTATTCATTTTTTACAATAAAGAAAATATGTGATGTCGAAAAATTTAAAACTAATGATAATAAAGTTAAAAATTGAGGAATTGCCAGAACAAGTTTGAAAGTTTGGCGATTCTTTTTATTTCCTATATCTGCAATAGATAAAATATAATAGGTATATACAAACGGGATGCAAATATGGAAAAAATAATAAAAGAAAGCAGACAAAGAACGTATGCTGTGTGGAAATATATACCTTTCACGGAAAACCAACACATCTAAAATATCAAAAAAAGTACTTAAAATTACCGTACTCATAAATAAAAGGAAAATTCTGTTTTGTTTTAATGCAACTTTTTTTCTCTTTGCATAAATAAAGAAGAAAAACAAAAGAATTATAAGGGCTGATATATCATAACTTAAATTGTAATTCATAACTTCCATTATATAGTTTTATATTTATCAAAGTGGATTAATTTGTCATTAATTATTAGTAGAGTCTCTTGTTTACTTTTTTAATAAGAAATATCTTTATTGGGAATATTGATAAAGAGGCTGTCTAATAAGTAAAGTTATAATGTCATTCCGAACTTATTTCGGAATCTACTTATTATGTTTGGGCAGATGCTGAAATAAGTTCAGCATGACAAGATTTTTCCGGCAGCCTCTTTAATTTTTTTTGGCTATTAATAAATAGCTTCATGTCCGAAGGAAATATTGTAACCGATAGTAAATAAATGTTCGGAATAAATATTTTCCCAGGTAGAAGATATAGTGTTTTTTCCTACAGTTCCTTGAAATTGGACATAATTGCAGAAGCTCCACAGGATGAAGAATTCATGTCGGTAAACAATGTTTTCTTTTAGGAATTGCCGTCCGAATGATATTCCCAAATCTCCGAAAGGAAAAGAACGGCGTATTGTTGCCAAACCGACTTCCGGTAATTTGAATTCTCCGTTTTCAACTGTGATTTCCGTAATATCAAAGATGTTATAACGGAAACGTAGCGGTATTCCCCAGTAAAAACGGTTATCAGGGTAATCTTTTGAAACTACCGCATCAAATAAAATCATTCCTCCCATGCTGACACCAAAATATCCGGGAGCAACACAATCACGTTGTTTTCCTTCACCGCCGGCGTAAATTCCGATTTGCGGTAATATTGCAATATTTGCTTTAGAAGTATTTAATAATCCGAATTTGAAGTAATTTTCAAAATAGAATTCGTGATTAAAATCAAGGATAAAAGCATTCTCAAAGTCATCAAAATGATAAATATCTATTAAAAGATTGAATCTGTGACCGACTCGAAATTGATATTCTAGCCATTCTGATATTCCCAGCCGAAACTGCAAATACGGACTTAATTCGGCAAATGCTTTGCTTTTCAGGTATTCAGGATTAGATCCTTTTGTATCCAACAAAGTACCAACTTTTGCTTTAAACTCAACACTGCCGGATATTTCTGTAGATTTAGGAGAAAGGGTTTGAGCCTTTTGATTTAGAGGTTGTGCAGTAAGTGTTGAATATCCGGAAATAATTATGGTTACTATAAAAAAGAAAAATTTTGTTTTCATTATCGAACCTCCTTAATATCTAAAGTTTCTTTCGATATTTTAAGAAAAACTCGGTTATTTCCGGAATCTGTACCGAAAGCCCAAATGTCTGAATCAGTTTCCTTGCAGATATTCTTATATACTTTAATATTATCTACAGATTTAGAGCCATTTTTACTCCATTCGGAAGTTTCAGAATTTTTTGTGTATTTATCAATTGTTGTTTTACTTCCGCTGCGAATAATAAATAACGTATTTTTTTCACTGTTTTGAGATATATAACAAATTGAAGAATCGGCAAGTTCTTCTTTTGTGTATTTAGTACAAACTTGAGTTTTAATATTTGAAGAGATAGAAGTAATTTCTTTTACTTCAACAACATCAGCTAAAGAATCAACATAAAAAGGTGCAATCCAGTCTGGAGAAAGTTTGTTAATAACATTTTTGTCTTCATCTGATGCCATTTCAATAACATTGAAAGTTCCGTATTTTACAAGGGAAGTTCCTGAACGAAGATAAAATTTGTTATCAAACAAGAAATGTACACCGCTGAATGTCAAATTAACATTTTCGGTTTGCACGCCTAAATCTTCGTCCGGTGAATATTCATAGAAACTGTTATTACTGATATTGACCCATAATCTACCGGAAAAATCGTATATTTCGGAAAAATTTTCTAATGGAAGTTGCTTGTAGCTCCCGTTTTTATGGTCAATATAAAAAATTCGTTGTGCTTCTTTTATATTTTCATTATCTGAATTTTCAGAAGTAAAATATAAATTGTTTCCGGCGATATGAAAATCATAATTAGAAGTGAAAGTGAAACAATCATTAACCTTTTCATTTGAAGCTATTTTGTAAGTTCCGGCAATCTCGTTTTTATCGGCATCTACAAAAATTGCATTTTTTGAATCCTGAAGAAAAACAATGAGATTTTCGCGATTAATTGATTTAAAAGATAAAACAGGTTGTGAACCTATTACCGTACATCCAATTAAAATAAACATCATAAAAAAAGTAAAAAGATTTTTAATCATTATTACCTCCTGCTTTTTTAATATACCCATTTATAAAGATATCGAAAGAATGATTAAAAAAATAGAGTAAAAAAGAAAATATATAGTTGCGAATTATAAGATATAAAACAGGAAAAGAAATAGATAAAATATTTTTTTGAATCATTTTGAAAAAATTGTATCTATTACTAAAAGAGCAACATCATCTGTAACCGGAGCTAAATCTTGAAAATGTTTTAAACAGCTACAAAGCTCGGTAACAAAAGTATGAATGTCTGAGTCGCCGTATTTATTCATTATATCTAATAATCTAGGAGTATCAAACATTATCCCTGTAGGATTACGAGCTTCTATCAAACCGTCAGTATACAAAACTATTCTGTCACCGGAATATAATCGTTCCGAACAAGATAAAAATTCCAAATCTTTTACAACACCGATTACGGGCCCGTTATTTGGTAAACATGAAATTGTTTTATTTTCATGTAGAATATATATGATGTTATGACCGGCATTTGTATAAGAAATAATTTTGTTTTCTATATCAATTATTGCATAAAATGCTGTAAGGAAATTGCCGCTGTTTTCAAGAACCGCTGCAAGCTCTTGATTTACGTGCGAAACTATTTCATGGGCAGTATTGTATTTTTTTGTATTACTTGAAAAAGCCATTTTAGCCATTGTAGTAATCAACGCAGCCGGCACTCCGTGACCGCAAACATCGAGAATCATTACAGAGAAAACTTTATCTGATATTTGATAAACATCGTACAAGTCTCCCCCCAAAGCTTCCATCGGCATATATTTGGAAGAAAATTGCAATAGGTTTGTTTCCGGGAATTTTTGCGGAATTAATGACGATTGAATTCTTTGTGCCATTGCAAGTTCACGTTTATTTTGTTCGTGAGTTTCTGTTAATTGAATAACAGTTTTATTTAATTCTTCGGTACGCTCATGGACTATTTGCTCCATATTATTACGATAGTTACTCATAGTATCTACCATAGAATTAAATGAATCGGAAAGGGTAATGAATTCTCCGAAAAATTTATTTGAATCCAGACGTTCATCGTAATCACCGCAACATATTTTCTTTAATCGCATTTTTAATTCGACAATCGGGTTTGTAAAATTCTTACTGAAAGATATTCCTATAAATACAACAAGAATTACGGTTAATAATGAAATTAACAAAATTATATAAATAGTCTTTTGTATCGGACGAAAAAGTTGATTCATAGGGTGAAAATATGAAACGTGCATTTTTGAATTTGGAGCTACGGCAGCGAAAGAAAGATATTTTTTCCCTTTATAATTAATAATTTCTATAGATACGGAATTTGAAGCTTGAGCTTTTTCAAATTGTTCCAATACCGCTTTCTCGGATAAAATTTCTTGATCAGTGTTAAGCATTCGATATTCGGCAAAACTCATTCCTTCATACGGATCGTCGGGGTCATCGCCCGGATTTAAAATATAACGTTTTTTATCTTCATCATATTCATAATAATCATCAATATACGGATGATTATAATCAAGGGTGTGACCGAATTGATCTTGAATATAGATAGTTCCCAGTTTTAACTTTGTGTTTTGTTTATAAAGATTATTTAGGAAATTGGCTGTTTCTACGGTAATTAATACGACTTGCGGATTACCGAATTCATCAAATTCATAAGGATAAAAGAAAATCGGCATTCTTTCACACGCCATACCTTTTGCCGCTTTAGTCGATCCCATAACCATCGGAAGTTCCGGGTTTTTTCCGATAGCTTTGAAAATTTCGTCTTCTCTTAATATATCGATATCAATTTGTATAAGGCTTTCTGTTACACGACTGAAACGATAGGGTAAATTGTTTTCTTTATTCGGGTAGTTAAGTTCTAATAGATAAATAGAAGCACTTATTTTAGAGATAAGAAGTTCACGTAACGGTCGTTTAACTTCATGACCTACAATATTTTTAAATATGGGGCTTTTTGAAATATCTTCAAAATATACTGCATATTGGTCGTAGTAAAAATCAATATTTGTAGTAACCTGAGAAATAATCCCTTGATAGAATTCTTTATTCTGAACAAAGCTGCGATTATAAAAATTTACCATTGCATAAATTGATACAACGATAATCGGTAAAATAACCAGAGGTAATACAATGATAAGAATACGCTGTTTTGTATTCAATGTCCGTTTTAAAATAAAGCTCATAAAATTAATTTATTCCTATTATATCTATTGCAAATAATGCGATATCGTCGCAACGAGGACTGTTTCCGCAAAATGCCTGTAAGTCTGTAAAAACATGTTCGGTAAAATCTTTTACATTCAAAGACATGTTTTTAGCGATTATATCCATAAGACGTTCTTCTCCGTACAGTGCAGCTTGTTCATCTCGGGCTTCTATAACGCCGTCAGTATACAAAACAAGTCTGTCTCCGTTTCGTAAAGAATGAGATGTTACTTGGAAAGGTAAATCTTTTACTACACCTACAACCGGTCCGTTGTTTTCAAGGCAATCGATAGAACCGTCTGCGTGTGCAAGGAAAATTGTATTATGACCGGCGTTTGAAAAATCCAACATACCTTTTTCCATATCAATCACACCGTAAAAAGCAGTAAAGTAATCTCCGTTTCCGTTGATAGAATCATAAAGTTCGTTGTTTACATTAAAAATAACGTCATTAGGCTCTCTAAATCTTTTTGTGTTATTAGAAAAAGACATTTTTGCCATTGTAGTAATCAACGCAGCCGGCACACCGTGACCGCAAACATCAAGAATCATTACGGAGAAAACTTTATCGGATATTTGATAAACATCGTACAAGTCTCCACCCAAAGCTTCCATCGGCATATATTTGGAAGAAAATTGTAACAATCTGGTTTCCGGGAAAACTTTAGGAACAAGTGAAGACTGTATTCTTTGTGCCATAGCAAGTTCACGTCTGTTTTGTTCGTTGGTTTCCGTTAATTGTGCAACTGTTTTATTTAATTCTTCGGTACGTTCTTGAACTAATTGTTCCATGTTATTACGATAATTACTCATGGTATCTACCATGTGATTGAATGATTTTGATAAAGTGACAAATTCGCCAAAGAATTTATTTGAATCCAATCGCTCGTCATAATCTCCGCAACATATTTTCTTTAATTTCATTTTTAGTTCAACAATCGGATTTGTAAATGTCTTACTGAAAGATAAACTAAAGAAAATAACGATAAGTACAGTCAATAAAGAAATAAAAATAATAATGTATATCGTTCTTTTTATCGGAGCAAAAAGTTGATCCATCGGATGAAAGTATGCAATGTGCATTTTTGAAATAGGTGACACAGCTACAATGGATAAAAACTTATGTCCGTTGAATGAAATAACCTGTGATGAAATTTCATCAGAGTTTGCAGCTATTTTAATTTGTTCATGAACCGCAGGCAAAGATAAGATTTTTTCATCAGTATTAAGCATTCTGTATTCAGAGAAACTCATTCCTTCATAAGGATCGTTAGGGTCATCCCCCGGATTTAAAACATAACGTTTTTTCTTGTCATCATATTCATAATAATCGTCAATAGACGGATGATTGCTCCCTTGAATATTTTTGAATTGATCTAACATATAAAGAGTTCCGAATTTTAAACTGAAATTCTTATTGTACAAATCATCCATAAAATCATCAGCTTCGATAAGAATTAAAAGAGATTCGATTTCAGATGTATTTTCTTTATAAGTAGGATAAAGGAAAATTATACGATTGGTAGAATTCATTCCTTTAAAATAAGGGAATGTTCCCATTATAGGAATTGAGCTGACGTCTTCTTGCATTTTTGCGAATGAAGCATCGTTTGTTAAATCGTTTACATCAAATACGACATTGGTATGAACTATACGTGAAAGAAAATACGGAGTTTTGTTTACCGTATGGGGACGATCAAATTCCAGAAACCAACCGCCGCCGTTGAATCTTGTGCAAATTATATCTTTAAGCAATTCCGGATAATGAACTCCGTTAATTTCATAATTTTTGTCTTCAAGAGCAGTCATTTTAGGGCGATCCAAAATATTTCTCATCAAAGAACTGCCGGTGATACTTTCAAAAGATTTTTTGTATTGATTGTAATAGAAGTCAATATTTGTAGTTACCTGTGAAATGATGTCACGATAAAATTCATTAGTTTGTGCTAACGTCCTTTTGTGAAAACTTATAGTTGCATAAATAGAAATAGTGATAATCGGCAAAATTACTAAAGGAAGCGCAATGATAAGAATGTATGTTTTAGTACTCCATGTCCGTTTCAAAGAAAACTCCTTGCTTTATTTTATTCAATTCCCACTATATCTACGGCAAATAACGCAATGTCATCACATCTAGGACTGTTTCCGCAGAAAGCTTGTAGGTCGGTAAAAACATGTTCGGTAAAATCTTTTACTTCGGAATTCATGTTTTTAGAAATTATATCCATAAGTCGCTCTTCACCGTAAAGAGCTGCTTGTTCATCTCGGGCTTCTATAACGCCGTCTGTATACAAGACAAGTCTGTCTCCGTTTTTGAGTTGATGACCTACGGAAGGGAATTCAAGATCTTTTACTACACCTACAACCGGTCCGTTATTCTCCAATTGATCCATAGTACCGTCGGCGTGTGCTAAAAAGATAGTATTGTGACCGGCATTAGAATAGTACAACATACCTTTTTCCATATCGATTACACCGTAAAAAGCAGTGAAGTAATCTCCGTTTCCGTTGATAGAATCATAAAGTTCGTTGTTTACATTGAATACAACTTCACTCGGATCTTTTGATTTTTTTGTATTTGTATTAAATGAGATTTTTGCCATTGTAGTAATCAATGCTGCCGGTACACCGTGACCGCAAACGTCGAGAATCATTACGGAGAAAACTTTGTCTGATATTTGATAAACATCGTACAAGTCTCCACCCAAAGCTTCCATCGGCATGTATTTGGAAGAAAATTGCAATAATCTTGTTTCTGGGAAAACTTTAGGAACAAGCGAAGACTGTATTCTCTGTGCCATAGCAAGCTCACGTCTGTTTTGTTCATTGGCTTCCGTTAATTGTTCAACATTTTTGTTAAGCTCTTCGGTTCTGTTTTTTACCAGTTTTTCCATATTTTCACGGTAATTACTGATAGTACCTACCATGTGATTAAATGAATCTGATAAATCTATAAATTCTCCGAAAAATTCTTCTGTGGTCAAAAGTATACTGTAGTCACCGTTACAAATCTTTCTTGTTGCAATATTTAATTCTTTTATCGGATTAGTTAAAAAGTGACTGAAAATAATGCTGATTACTACAACTAAAACAGAAATCAATATTGCTACACTCATAATAATGTAGATAATTCTCATTATAGGAGCAGATAATTGACGAATCGGATGAAAATAAATAACTCTCATCAAAGAATTTTCTGCAATAGATACAATAGAAAGATATTTCTTGCCTTTAAATTTTACGATTTCGCAACTAGGTTCGCCGTCTTCTTCCGCAATTTGGATTTGCTCTTGAACTTTTGGCAGTTGCAAAATTTTCTCGTCTACATTTAACATTCTGTATTCGGCGAAACTCATACCTTCAAAAGGATCGTCGGGATCGTCACCTTCTTCTAATACATAACAGTTTCTTTCTTTATCAAAATTATAATAATCGTTGACATGTGGGTGGTTTCGTTCTTGGACATTACCGAATTGATCGAGCATATACAAAGTTCCGAATTTTAATCGGACATTTTTTTCGTATAGACTGCTGAGGAAGGTAGGAGTTTCTATAATAAGCATTAATTCATCGATTTTATCACTTCCTTCTTTTATATGAGGGAAGAAAAATATCGGTTGCGTAATACCTTTCGCACCTCTTATAGCTTCAGATGTTGCTAAAATCGGTTCCATAACTAAATTTTCTGACATTTTTAGAAATACCGGATCTTCTTTTAACTTTTCGACATCAAAACTGATATTACTGTATCCGATAAAGAAATGCTTATAAGAACGATTATTTACGGTATCTTTTCTGCCTAGTTCCAACATAAGGAATACACCGTTAAATTTGGAAACAAGGAATTCTTCTAAAGCTAAAATATAATTTTTCCCGTCAATGGTAAAACTTTTATCTTCGATAGAAGTCATTTCCGGGCGATTGACGATTTTTTGAAATACAGAACTTTGTGTAATATCGGCAAAAGAAATAGCGTATTGATTGTAATAGAAATCAACGTTAGTTGTTACTTGTGAAATGATATCACGGTAAAATTCTTTGTTTTGATTTAAAGATCTTTTGTAGAAACTTGAACCGGTATAAATAGTAAGCACTATAATCGGCACTAAAGCCAGCGGTAAAACAGTCAGTAAGATTCTGATTCGTGTATTAAAACTCTTTTTCATAAAAAATATCCGTAAAAAAATGTTCTAAAAAAGCATTAAAAAAATCATTTTATGTGTTTAGATAAAATTTACAAGGAAATAAGGATATTATTTGCTAATGTTTAACTATTTTGATAATTTTAGTAAAACAAATGTCAAATCGTCTTTAATAGGATAATCCTTTCTAAAATCATTCAAGTCTTGTTCTATCTTTTCTGCGGTATTATCGGGATATTTTCTTATTATATTAAGTAAACGCTCTTCTCCGTAGAGCTCATTTTCACAATTTCTCGTTTCTGTAATTCCGTCTGTAAACAAAGAAATTTTATCACCGTCATCAAATTTTATTTCTTCTGCATTAAAAGTTAAATCCGGCATAACACCGATTACTGCATTTGAAGATTCCATTTTTTGGACATTACCGTCTTTCTTTAGTAAAATCATAGGGTTGTGCCCCGCATTTACGTAAGAAAGTGTCTTTTTTTTCATATCAATAATGCAGTAAAAAGCAGTAAAGAAATTTCCGCTGTCCGAAAGAGCATTTGCCATTTCTTGATTAACTTTTGATACAATTTCAGCCGGATCTGAAAAACGTTCTGAACAGCCTCGAAATGACAATTTGGCCATTGTGGTAATCAAAGCGGCGGGAATTCCGTGTCCGCATACATCAAGTATTAATGCTACATATCTATTTTCGGAAATCTGATAAATGTCGTACAAATCGCCGCCGATTTTTTCTAACGGAACATACATACTGGAAATTTCAAAAGGAAAATCTTGGGAATTCGGAATTAATAAAGATTGAATCTTTTGTGCGACAATTAATTCTTGCTGAAATTGTTCGTACATCATAGAAAGTTCTTCAGTTCGCTCTTTTACCAAATCTTCCATTTTATTATGGTATGTACTGATTGTTTTTTGCATGGAATCGAAACTTTTACCTACATCGATAAATTCTCCGAATTCGTGAGAATGATCCAATTCCGCATCATAATCACCTCTTTCTACTCGACTTAATGCACGAACTAAGTCGCTGATAGGTCGAGTAAAATATTTACTGAAGTAGAAACATACAAAAACAGCTACTATAACAATAATGGTTGTCAGGAATAAAAAGAAAGCCATCATTTTATTAATAGGTGAAAGAATTTGTTTCATCGGATGAAAATAAGTAATTTGTGCTTGAGAATCTTCAGCAAAAGCATTCAGAGCAAGGTAGCGTTTTCCTTTAAAAGTAATTATATCGGAAAGACACTCTTCTTCTTCCTTAGATTTTTCAGATAATGCAATTACCGAGGATGTTTTCAAAATTGTTTCGTCCGTGTTCAACATTCTGTATTCTGCGAAACTCATTTCTTCATCTGGATCGTTAGGATTGTCGCCGGGATTCAAAACGTAACATTTTCTTTCGTAATCATACTCGTAATAATCATCCTTGTAAGGGTGATTTACATTCATGATATTCCCGAATAAATCTCTGATATACAAAGTTCCCAAGTTTAAACGAGTATTTTTTTCATATAGAGAGTGACAAAAGTCTCTTCCTTCTATGACAAGCATAATTCTTGGAATTTTATTTTCTGATTCAGTCAAATCCGGGCAATAAAATTGCGGACGACGATTGGCATTCATTCCGTAAATAGCCGGAGACACACAGAATATCGGATTCATGTCTTTTTTGTTTTTCATATACTCAAAAATCGGGCTGCCTACAAACTCTTGGATTCTTACATCAAAATTATTATTTGTCAGTGAAATTAAATTGTATGGTTCACCGGAAATATTGTCGTTTTTATCCAATTCCATAAGGAAAAACAGCCCGCGAAATTTCGGTGAAACTAATTGTAAAAGAGCTTCATTATACGGAAGCATATCGGTAACGGAACCGGAATATTCTGCAACATCTTTCAGCTGCTGTGATTTTGCGGTTTCAACAAAATTGATAGCGTATTGATTGTAGTAAAAATCGATATTTGAAGCGGTCTGATTGATTATATCTTTGTAGAAATTGCTTTCTTGTTTCAATATTCGCTGGTAAAGACTGTTAAAAGAATAAATACAAGCAAAAAGTAACGGTAAAACCGCTATGGGGATCATTACCAATAGTAATCGCTTTTTTGTGCTTAATTGTTTCATGGTTAATCTTTATAAAATATTTTTTTAATTAAAAAAAGAAGTATTTATATATCAAAGTATTTTCAGTGATGAATATTTATTGAATCAGAGAAGAATTTTATATGAAAATAATAGTAAAATAAAAAATATGATTTTTCTGTAATCAATACGACTTGTTTTTTGATATATTATCCGAAAATTTGATTATCGAATAATAGAAAAGGAGATAAAATGAAGTCGTTTTCATTTACAAATGCAAAAAAATTGCTTGAATATATTCAAGAAAGAGATAAAGAGACACATATAATTTTTTCTAATTACAAAATTATTAAAGAGATAAGTGAAAATGCAACGCCTAATATGATTTTATGTTCTACATCAGGTGAATTTACGGAACATGGGTTCTCAGAAACATCTATAACAGGTTTTTCTTGTAAATCAAATATTATAAATGTAGTAGAACTTTCTCAAATTCCGAGTAAAGGTTATGTTAATTTGAAGAATGCTTATGCAAAAGTTGCCGATAACCCCAATGCATTTATGTTGCTGTTATGTGACGGGTTGGCTCAGCGTGAAGAATTGATGCTGACATCACTTTTTTGCATAAATGATAACTTTAAAATTATCGGCGGAAGTGCCGGAGACAGTTTGGAATTTAAAGAAACTTATATTTACATAGGAAATCGCAGAGTTTTCAGTGTTGCATTATTTTTCCAAATGGAACAACGAACTCTTTTAATAAAAGAAAATATTTATAAACCAATGGGAAAAATTTTAAGCGTTTCAAATGCTGTTCCGTCTGTACGCAAAGTAAATTCATTTAATAATTTACCGGCAGCTTTAGAATTTGCAAATCAATTGGGAATAGAACCGGAATGTTTACCTGATTATTTTATGGAACATCCAATCGGGCAACGTATTGGAAATGAAATATTTATTGCATCACCTCAAGCTGTAAATGAAGACAATTCGATTACTTTTTATCGACGAGTGCGTTCTTCGGTACAAATGGAACTTTTACAACCGGAAGATCCGTTTGTTTCATTGGCAAATACAAAAAAGTCTATAACTTTTAAACCGTCATTTATATTTTCAGTACATTGTGTTCTTCGCAGTTTAAAGTTTAAATCAGAAAATATTTGGAATAAATATAGTTCAAAACTTTTAGATTTAACAAAAAATCAATGCGGTTTTGTCAGTTACGGTGAGCAATATTATAAAAATCATTTAAATCAAACAATGGTAATGCTTGTTGTAGAATAATCATATTTAATAATGAAGAAAAGCGTTTTTATATCAGTTGTTTTTATGCTTGACGGACATTTTTCCTTAATATATATTGCGAAAACTTTAATATTATTTAAGGAGATGCAATATGGGAAAAACTATTGCGGAAAAAATTTTTGATGCCCATTTAGTGGAAAAACCTTTCGACGATACATTTGTTGTGAAACTCGACAGAGTATTTTGTCATGAAATAACTACTCCGATTGCTATCACAGATTTGGAAGCAAGAGGAAAAGACAGAGTTTTTGATCCTACAAAAATCAAAGCTGTTATTGACCATGTAACGCCGTCAAAAGATTCAAAAACTGCAGAACAATCTAAAATTTTAAGAGATTGGGCTAGACGTCACAATATCAAAGATTTCTTTGATGTGGGACGTAACGGTGTTTGTCATGCGATTTTCCCGGAAAGCGGTTTTGTTCGTCCGGGATTTACTTTGATAATGGGTGACAGCCACACTTGTACACACGGAGCATTCGGAGCATTTGCTGCCGGCGTAGGTACAACAGACCTTGAAGTTGGAATTTTGAAAGGCGTTTGTTCATTTAAAACTCCTAAGACTATAAAATTTGAATTAACAGGAAAATTGCAGCCTGGTGTATATGCCAAAGACGTGATTTTGTTTGTTATCGGACAAATCGGTGTAAACGGTGCTACTAACTGCGTAATGGAATTTTCCGGTAATATCATCGATGAAATGAGTATGGAATCTCGTATGACATTGTGTAATATGGCAATCGAAGCCGGCGGAACATCTGGAATTTGTTATCCGGATATGGTAACCGTAGATTATTTGTGGCCACATATCAGCGGTGAATACGAAAGCAAAGAAGCTGCATTAAAAGAATTTTCTCAATGGAAAAGCGATGACGATGCAGTATACGAAAAAGTTTATAAATTTGACTTATCTACATTGGAACCTATGGTGACTTTCGGTTATAAACCAGACCAAGTAAAAACTATCAAAGAAATGGAAGGAACTCCTGTAGATCAAATTTATATCGGAAGTTGTACAAACGGAAGAATCGAAGATTTGAGAATTGCCGCAGAAGTACTTAAGGAAAATAAAATTGCCGATACTGTTCGATGTGTATTGAGCCCGGCAACTCCTAAGATTTATAAAGATGCATTAAAAGAAGGTTTAATCGATATCTTTATGGAAGCCGGAGTATGTGTGACAAACCCTACTTGCGGTGCATGTCTTGGTATGAGTAACGGCGTTTTGGCAAACGGAGAAGTTTGTGCATCAACAACAAACAGAAATTTTAACGGAAGAATGGGAAAAGGTGGAATGGTTCATCTAATGAGCCCTGCAAGTGCGGCAGCTACTGCAATTACAGGAAAAATCACTCAATCACCTCTTTTTAAAGGAGCAAAATAATGAAAGATTTCAGCGGAAAAGTATTATTTCTTGATCGTTCAGACATTAACACTGATGAAATTATTCCTGCAAAATATTTGACAGAGATTACAAAAGCAGCATTGAAGCCTTATGTTTTGGAAGATTTGAAACTTGACGGTTTCGATCCAAAAAAAGATATTGAAGGCAAAAAAGTTATTATTACACGTGAAAACTTTGGCTGTGGTTCAAGCCGTGAACATGCACCTTGGGCATTGGAAGTAAACAATATTTTCACAGTCGTAGCCGTAAACTTTGCACGTATATTCCGCCAAAATATGTACAATTGCGGAATGCTTGCTATTGATATGGAAGCTTCAATTGTAGATGATATGTTTGCTAATTTTGCCGGAAAAGAAACACTTGCGACTGTAGATACAGAAAAAACTACAATTACATTAAAAGCCGGTGATTTAGAAAAAAGTTATGCATTCAAACTTGAAGGTTTTGACAAAGCATTAATCGACAGCGACGGCTGGGTTGGTTATGCGGATATGAAATACTAATTTTCTATCTATAAAAAAATGAGAAACTCTCGAAGTGCAAAATTGTTTGTAAACTTTGGGAGTTTTTTTATATCATGGCGGAAAATCAAGGAGTAAAAAATGACAAAAGTTGAAAAAGCATTAGATTTGTATGCAAATAATTTTAATTGTTCGCAGGCGGTTTTGACTGCATTTGCAAAGGATTTCGGACTTTCGGAAGAATTGACTTTGCGATTGGGAACTGCTTTCGGCGGCGGAGCAAGAAATGCACAAATGTGCGGTGCAATCTCCGGAGCTTTGATGGTATTGGGATTAAAATTTGGTCATTTTGAAGCCCAAAATCAAGAACAAAAATCTCGTAATTATGCAATCAGTGCAGATTTCACAAATCGTTTTAAAAATAAATACGGTTCTATTGTGTGCAAAGATTTACTGGAAGCGGATTTGACAACTGAAGAGGGAAAAGCAAAAATTGCAGAAAAGAATCTTTTCAGAACGCTTTGTCCTAAAATTATTCAAAGTGCAGTAGAAATTTTAGAAGAAGTAATTTCCGATTATGATAAATAGGTGATTGTTTTTTAGGAAGAATTTATGAAAAAAATACTTGTTACGGGCGGAAGTGTTTTTGTAAGTAAAAATATTGCCGAATATTTCGCTCAAAAAGATTATGAAGTTTATGTATTAAACAGAAATAATCATCCTCAACCGAAAAACACGCAACAAATAAAAGCCGACAGAAATTCACTGGGAGATTCTTTGAAAAAATATCATTTTGATATTGTGCTGGATGTTACGGCTTATACACAAACTGATGTGAAAAATTTGCTTGATGGGATAAATCCGGTAGAAAAATATATTTTGATTAGCTCCAGTGCAGTTTACCCGGAAACTTTAAAACAACCTTTCAGGGAAAATCAACAAACCGGAGAAAACTCAATTTGGAAGGATTACGGCACTAATAAAATCGCAGCGGAAAAATATTTACTTTCACAAATTCCCGATGCTTACATAATTCGCCCGCCGTATTTATACGGAGAAATGAACAATTTATACCGAGAAGCTTTTGTTTTTGATTGTGCAGAACAAAACAGAACTTTTTATATTCCCAAAGACGGAAAAATGAAATTGCAGTTTTTTTATATAAAAGATTTGTGTCGGTTTATATGCATTATAATGGAAGAAAATCCGGAAAATCATATTTTTAATGTGGGAAATGAGAAAGCGATTACTGTTTCAGACTGGGTAAAACTTTGTTATAAAGTTGTAGGAACAGAGTTAAAAATCCAAAACGTTTATGAAAATATTCTACAGAAAAATTATTTTTGCTTTTACGATTATGAATATGAATTGGATGTCTCGTTGCAAAAGAAATTAATGGTAGAAACAACAGATTTGAAAGAAGGACTACGGCAATCATATTTGTGGTACAAAGAAAACAAAGACAAGGTAAACAAACGAAATTACATAGAATTTATCAAAACCAATATCAAAATTTAGCAATTTATGTGAAAAATCAATCGCTTATTTCTTTTTTGCTTTGAAAAAATTTGTTTCGGATATTAAAAGAGCGGTGAAAATTAAAATACAGCCGATAAACATTCGCAATGTGATTTTTTCATGCAAAAATATGACGGAACTGAGAACTCCGAATACAGCTTCGAATGATAATATCAAAGATGTGGTAGACGGACGGACGATTTTTTGACAAACGTTTTGTAGCAAAAATCCCAACATTGTACTGAACAATCCTAAATACAATATAGAATTGAGAACATTCCACTGGCTTACTATTTTGAAATCAAAAGTTCCGTCATAAATCGGAGTGGCTATCCAACCTAAAATTGCAGTTATACTTAATTGAATTATTGTTAATAATATCGGATCTTCTTTTGCGGTATATTTTGAAATAAATACCATGTGTAATGCATAAAATAATCCGCAAATCAGCGTGAGAAAATCTCCGATATTGACAGAAAATTGAGTATCGCTTTCCAATGACAAAAAACCGATTCCTACAAGTGCAATAACTGCGGCTGCAACAGAAACTTTTGCGGGCTTTATTTTTGAGAAAATCCAAGTCAAAAACGGAACAATCATTACGTATGTTGTTGTCAAAAAAGCATTTTTTCCGGCAGTAGTGTATTCGCAACCGATAGTTTGAAACGCATATGCCAAAAAAAGGAAAATTCCGAGTATTCCGCCGTGAATTAATGATTTTTTTGATATTCTCGAAAGTTTACGCCAAAATATAATGCACAACAGCGGTACTGAAATTGTGAATCGAAAAGCAATCATGTAGATCGGCGGTAAAACTTCAAGGGAATTTTTTACTACTACAAAAGCAAACCCCCAAATCATTGTTGTAAAAATTAGTCCCAAACTTGCAAAAAACGCTTTTTTATTCACACAAAACCTCTCGTAATTTAGTGCGTAACATTACTTAAAAAATAATTTTTTTCAAAGTGATTTTTCATTTGTTAGTTGATAAAATTAATTGTTTACGGAAAAAACGAATGAGCTTTGGAATGTTTGTTAAATAAAACAGCTTGACAATCAACTCATTTGCATTAATTTTTCTGCAAATCATTATCATCAATAAGGTTTTTACTATGCAATTTCTCAACCTTTTCGGCTTAATTTTTATCACAGTTGTCATGATTCCGAACATTATTTTTGCCGTAAAATGCAAAGACGGATTTGAAAATTACATACAAGGGAAATGGGGAAAAGTTTTGGAAATTTTTGAACAAATCGGGCGATACGGCTGTTTTGTTACCATGATTTTTAACATTCCCGGAACTTATATCGGATTTTCCTCGGATACAGCTTTTGCAATCTACCTTTTTATAAATGTAATTTTGGTTTTTATTTATTGCTTGATTTGGATAATCTGTTTTAAGAAAAACAATTTGTTTCGTGGGATTGCCCTTTCCGTAATTCCGTCGGTGTTGTTTTTGTTCAGCGGAATAATAAGTCGCTCTGTTTTATTGATTGCGGCGGCAATAATTTTTGCACCGTGTCACGTGATAATTTCAGTGGGAAATGTCATTCGTAAAACTTAAAAAAATACTTTCGAAACTTCTTCGGTAATTCGCTCGTGCAAATCTTGCGAAAGTTTCTTGTAGATTTCGTTTGATAAGTTTGTAATCAATTCAGCTTTGTTTGATATAAAAATATTGTTTTCTGAGTGCTTTTGTTCAAAAAGTTGTCCCGGTTCAATCTTTAATGTTTCGGCGATTAAATCAATAGTTTCCGGCTTCGGAAATTTGTGCCGACTTTCAATTTCAGTAATATAAGTATAACCGTAACCGATTTTCTCGGATAATTCTTCTTGAGTCAGACCTGCTGCCTTCCTGTAAAATTTCAGATTTTTTCTAAAAATTTCTCTTGTACTCATAGACTATATAATACAAAGAAAACTTGTAAAGATTTATAGCTGGTAAGCCTTGTTATAATAAAATCATTATGCTAACATGTATTTATAGACTATAAAATTTATAAATTTAAATCTGTTTGCTACACTCAAATATACGAAAGGAGGGCTTTTCATGAAAAGAATAATTGCAACTTTATTAGTGTTAGTTGGAACAAGTGCAATGATATTTGCTACAACTACTGATTGCAAAGCTGCAAAAGCACCTGTTGAAACTACAGCAGATGCAACAGCTGATGTAACTGTTGATACAATAGCAGATGTAGCTGTAGAATAAGTAGCTATAAAATTATAAATGAGGAAGGTTTTGTGCCTTCCTTATTTTTTCCCTACCAAACAACTCAATACATCACGCTTTACATTTTTTTCCATAATCGATATATAATGGAAAATATTTCGTATTTACAAGGATGTTTACTATGAGAAAATCTTATAAGCTTTTGTTTTTCGTTGCGTTGATTTCGTTGTTTGCTTTTTCGGCTTTTTCTCAATCTTTAGAAGCCGGCTCGGTTGCTCCGGATTTTTCTTTATTGCTTCAAGAAAACGGAAAAGCCGGCGATAAAACCGTAAATCTTTCATCTTACAAAGGCAAAGTTTTGTTTTTGCACTTTTGGGCGACTTGGTGTCCGCCGTGCAAAAAAGAACTTCCTCACATGGAAGCTTTGGCAAGAAAATTAGCGGAGCAGGGAGATAATGCAAAAATGAAATTCCTCGCTGTTTGTATTTCGGACAGTCAAAAAGCACTTACATCATTTATGCAGAACAACGGTTACACTTTCCCGTCGGCACTTGATGAACCGGGAAAAGTTGCCATGGCTTACGGAATTCAAGGCGTTCCCACATCGATTTTGATTTCACCGGAAGGACGGATTTTGAAAATCCAAGTCGGAATGATGAGCCAAAAGCAATTGGAAAAATTTGTAGCTGATTATCAATAACATATGAAGAAAAAAATCTTTTTAAAAAAGAACATAACACTTGCTCAATTGATTTTATTCGGATTGGGAATTGCACTTTTATTGATGGGAATATTTTTCGGCGACTTACAAGATATTTACCGAAAAGCGATTTTTATTTGCATGGAGTGTATCGGAATTGGCTAAAATTGAAGAAACTTTCGCTACAGAAAAAAAAATCAAATTAAAAAGGAAGCTAATCCAATTTACAGCTGCGTTAATTTACAACGCAGATGTAACTCATTGGTTTAACGGAACAATTTCTCAAACCGGATTAAAAAAAGTTTGCGTGCCGGGGCTGAACTGTTATTCATGTCCCGGAGCCGTTTCTTCGTGTCCGTTGGGTGCGTTGCAAAACACATTGGCAAACGGAAAAATCCCTTTTTTTATTACCGGATTTTTTTTGATTATAGGAACTTTATTCGGACGATTAGTTTGTTCTTTTTTGTGCCCGTTTGGTTTATTCCAAGAATTACTCCACAAAATTCCGTCACCGAAAATAAAACATTCACCAAAGTTGCGACCGATTACCCGAAAAATTTCGCTTTTAAAATACGTTATTTTGATAATTGTTTGCGTTGCGTTACCGATTATTTTTTATTTCAAAGACGGCTTTGCGTCACCTTTTTTTTGCAAATGGATTTGTCCGGAAGGAACGACTTTTGCAGGCTGGCCGCTGGTTACATTAAATGAAAATCTACGCAGTGCCATAGGATTTTTATTTTCGTGGAAAACAATTTTGGCAGTTTTTTTTATTTTATGGTCAATCTTTATGTTCCGCCCGTTTTGCAGATTTTTTTGTCCGTTGGGGGCGATTTATTCATTTTTCAACAAATGGGCAATTTTCGGAATCAAAGTTGACGAAACAAAATGCACTCACTGCAACGCCTGCGTGAATTCTTGCAAAATGGATACAAAAAAAATCAACGATCGAGAATGTATTCGTTGCGGTGAATGTAAAACCAAATGCAAATTCGATGCGATAAAATAATTATTCGCTGTCAAAGAAAATGATTGGTTTGCAAATGACCGGAGAAGAATTGAAGTCTGTTTTGATAGTAAGTAAAAAGGGGCATTTTTTGCCCCCTTTTTTATGCCATTGCTTACGCTCGGTATTTAACTAACGTTAAATACTTCATTCGTACACTTTGTGTACTCATCGTTACAGTTTTTCTATTTCTTCAGGCGACAGTCCGGTAAGAGTTGCAACTTGTTCTATGGATAAATTCATTGTTAATGCATTTTTCGCAGTTTCAAGCTTAGCTTCGTTACGACCACGTTCTTCACCGGCTTTTTCTCCGATTGCGATGCCGTATTTTATGCCTTCTTCACGTGCTTCACTTTTTGCTTCTGCAATTCTTGTTGTGTATGTCATATATTTACGCCTCGTTTCTCTGTTTTCTTTTAGTTCTGTTATTGAGCTGTTTATTTTCTCTGTTAATGTGGAATCAGCTGTTCCACGTCGGATGTAATCATAAAATAACTTCAATTCCGGGTCAAGCAAAGTCAAATCATCAGACGCTGTATTCAAGAAAATCTTATAAGTTCCGTCATTCAATCGCAATGGCTTATCTTCGTTAAGGTAAATATTCTCAAACTTATAAAACGCCTTGCCATGTAAGAAAGGATCGAAGGTGCAAATAAAAATCACGTAGTTGTCTTTCATTTCGGAATATAATTCTCCCGGCAAAGTGTTATCAATGTCTGCTGCGGCTTGATAATATCTCGAGCGTTTTGGTAGCTCAAGTCGATGTCCGTTTTGTAACTCTACATTAATAATCTTCTTCTCATCACGCAAGTAAACATCCATAGCAATGGTTTTGGCTTCCGGGTCGATTTCAATCTCATACTGGCTGGTTAAGAATTCAATCTTGCCGACCTTAATTCCGAGAATCGTTTCTACGACTTCTTTGCAAATCTCCTTGTTCTTCATGACCTGTGAAAACATGAAGTCATCTGTGAATGTCAGATCTTCCCATGCTTTAAATTTTATCATTCTTTTCTACCTCTTAATATAAAATTAGGAAGCGTTGTCTTACCAAGTAAGAACAATATTTCCATTACATATAAACAAGTTTTTTTTCAAAATATTGCAGGTTTGGCGAAAAAAGTTGAAGTTTTTTTGTTTTAATCTTGTGAAACGTCATTTAAACGGCATTTGAGTAAACGAAAAATGTGAGAGTAAATAACTGAGATGCTCATGTTTTGAAATTAAAATGATCATAATTTGCAGATTTGTTTGTCCGTTGGGGGCGATTTATTCATTTTTCAACAAATGGGCAATTTTCGGAATCAAAGTTGACGAAACAAAATGCACTCACTGCAACGCCTGCGTGAATTCTTGCAAAATGGATACAAAAAAAATCAACGACCGAGAATGTATTCGTTGCGGCGAATGTAAAACCAAATGCAAATTCGATGCGATAAAATAATTATTCGCTGTCAAAGAAAATGATTGGTTTGCAAATGACCGGAGACAAAAGCTATTTGTAGATTTTTAAATCATTATTATTAATTAATTCTTTAGCAAGCTCTTTGGCGATTTCTTTTGCAAAAATTCGTTCTTTAGGTGATAAATTTTCCGGTATTTCATTTTTTTCTTGTGAGTTTTGGAAAAGGTTTTCACTGTCTTCTAAAGCGTTTTCTGTACAATCAATACCGGTTGGTTGCGAATAATCTTCCATAAAAAGTTCGCATGCTTTTATATTCAAGGCATTAGCTAATTTTTCAATCATTTCAACCGACGGAAATTTTTTTCCTATTTCGATTTCACCTATATAGCTTGTCGATGTTTCGCAAAGTTCTGCAATTTTCATTTGTGAAATTTTCTTTTCTTTTCTGATTTTCTTCAAGTTGTCTATAAAAATTTTTCTCAGCTTCATAAAAAACATGCTATCAGCTCATAAAAATATTGACAATTTGCCATTGGCGTATTATAAAATATGAATATTATTCGCTATTGGCAAATAATATAACTTAGCTATTAGCTAATTTTGTTTGAATTACAGTTTTAAAGGAAGGTGTGTTATGAGAAGAATGATTGCCTGTGTAATTATTTTTTCAGTTACGTTTCTGGGATTTTCTTTTTCGCCGAAACCGAGTTGCTATTCTTGTAATTCAACGGGAATCGTAACTTGCGGTAAATGTTCCGGAAATGGGCTGATAAGAAAACGCATACAAGACAGAGATAATAGACGTAACAGACAGCCTAGATTTACTACAGTTAGATGTTCTACCTGCAACGGAACCGGCAGAACGGACTGCAAAAAATGCAACGGAATGGGGCGTTTTGATAGGTAAGGAAATAATTTAGTAGGAATCCTTGCTCGTATGAGCTGGAAATAAATTTAAACTTTGTCCGCAATGACGTTAATCTACGAAAGGAAGGTTTTATTATGAAAAGATTAATTGCTGTTTTATTGGTGTTGGTTGGATCAGTTATTATGAGTTTTGCAGAGGGAAATTGTTCTGAACATGGATATTACTATGGTGATAAATGCCCTCTTCATCCAACTACTAGCGAAAGCAGGTCTTTTGTCACTACAAAACCTAATGGTTGGGATGACAAACTACCATATTGGGAGAATAATACTACTACTAGAATAACAGATTATTCTGATGGGTCAAGAACAGTAACAACAACAACTAATCGAACTCTTGATTCTCTGCTGGATAACGGTTCTGCTGGTTATGAGGGTGCAAAGGTAGAAACTTATAGTCCAAGTCAAATGAGAGCTTTAGGCGGTAATAGTTATGAACCACAAGCCCCTAATGAAGCTTGGCTTCCAGAAAGCGAATGATAGGTACTGCTATTAATTACTTTGGACAAGAATAATTCTAATTCATAAATTAAGAAGATTAATAACTTTTATAAAGTTCTGACATTTCAATAGATTAATAAAGTAAAGTTAATAAAAAAAAGACAGTTTTAAATTTTGTGCAAACTAAGGAATCAGATATAAGATGTATCATGTAAGGGTAGTTATTTTTTATTTCTACCCTTTTTTTATTTTACAGCTTTCTATATTCTTATCTTCCCAGTTGTCGCTATTTTGAAAGCTCACCGTGGTAGTTGTTAATTCCGCCGATTTCGATAATATTCGTATATTTTAAATCAATAAGTTTTTGTGCTGCAATTTTACTGCGGCGGCCGCTTCTGCAATAAACAAAGATTCGTTGTTTTTTATTCGGTAAAATTGTTTCACATGTTTGTTCGCTTATATCGTCGTGAGGATATAAAATTGCACCCGGAATATGACCGGAAGCAAATTCATCTAAGCTGCGAACATCCAACAAAATATAGTCTGAAGATTTTGACATGATTTTTAAACCTTCTTCCATCGAAACAGATTGATAAGTAAGATTTTTTTCAGACTCTTTTTGATTAATACAGTTGAAAAGGAACGGAACGCATATAAAAATAATCAAATATTTAAAGTAATTTCTCATGTTGCAAATGTATAGATGAGATTTTGTAATTTATCAATGATAATCACAATTTATTTTTTCACGGTAGAAACTTTTTTCAAAAGCTGACAATTAAGAACTTTTTTTTCTTACCGATAAAGGGAAAGGGGAATGTACATTTTACGGAATATAAATGTAGATTAGGCACGGGAGAGTAATTTTCTTCTGATATTTTTTTTATTTTTTTGCTGTAATGCATGCTATCAACATGCGATTTGCTCTATAATTATCATTATTTATATCTTCATTAAAAATCTTATGTATTTCATTGAGTAATTTTTGACATTTGGGAATTCTTTCTCCGACCTTAAGCTTTTTGTAGTAACCTTTTTCATTGACTGAAAGGATTTTGCGACTGTACTTTTATGATAACATTTCAAAACAGCGTCTTAAGAATACCCGTTTGCACGAAAATCATATACAAAATTGTTCCGCCGAATATGGAGATTAGCGGATTGTTTTTCCAAAGGTGTATGATTGTCACAAATAGTAATGAAATAATTTCCGGTAAACCAAACGGAGCCGATGCCCACGAAGTGTCTTTCAAACTGTATATTACAAGAATTACCATTACCATGGGCGGAATATATTGTTGTACAAAATCCAGAATTTTAGGCGGATTACGACGGCTGAAAAATATAAACGGAAACACTCTGGTAAAAAAAGTAACAACGGCGATAATTAAGATTGCAATAAATACACGTGATAACGGCATTGGTGTCATGATGGTAACCTCTTGCGTAGTAAAATCAGTATAATGATAGAAATAAGGATTGAAAATATCAGCATGTTTTCTTTACCGATAAAGATTAAAACAAGTATGGATACTATAGCTGCAATGGCAAACGGAAGTTTTGAACGGCATTGTTTCCATTGTTCTATAAGTAACACCATAAATAATGCAGTCAATGCAAATGACAATCCGGTACAATCGAAAGATGTAAAAAAACTGCCGAACCAAGCTCCCAATACTCCGCCGGCAATCCAATAAAAATGATCAAGCAGGCTTATATAAAAGTAGAATTCTCGTTTTTTTACTCCGTCAGGGACGGTAACCGTAGTTAAAAGTGAATAAGTTTCATCAGTCAATGCGAAAATTAAATACGGTGTTATAGGTTTTGTATTTCGGAACTTATCTAAAAGTGACAATCCGTACACCATGTGCCGGGCATTTACAAGTAATGTAACAAGTGCAATTTCAGTGAATCCGGCATTTTGTGCAAACATTGATACTGCGATATATTGCCCGGCTCCGGCATATATTGTGATACTCATAAAAAGTGCAAGTAACCAGTGATAACCGGCATCGGTAAGTAATAAACCAAAAGCAATTCCGATTGCTAAATAACCTAAAAGTACGGGAATAGTACAACGGAATGCTTCCTTAAAACATTTATTCGAAAAAATATTAGGTACTGTCATATAAAAAATCCTGCCGGATTATAAAATCCGGTCTAAGTTTTTGTCAATATAATAGAAACTTTGTTATAAATAACTTTGCATTTTTAAGTAAGATAAATTATAGAAAATGTACATATTCAGGAATAGGTAGCATATTTGATGACTATTGCAGTAGGTGAAAGCAGCGGCAGTTGCGAATATATTTTATTTGATAATAAAAAAACAGCATTCGGAATAATTGAATGCTGTTTTTTTGTTTATAAAACTAAATCTTTTTAATCGGGTAATCTTGGTTGAAACATGCGTAACAGAATGAATCCGGATCTTTTAAACATGCTCTTAAATCTTCCAAACGTAGGAATGTTACAGAATCAGCTCCGATTATTTTTGCAATTTCTTCAGGTGTGTGATTTGTTGATATAAGTTCTTTTGTTGTAGGAGTGTTGATTCCGTAGTAACAACATCCTAAAACTTCTGGACTTGAAAGATACATGTGAATTTCTTTTGCTCCGGCGTCACGCAACATTTTAATAATTTTTTTAGAAGTTGTTCCTCGAACTATTGAATCATCAACAATGGAGATAGTTTTTCCTTCTATTACACTTTTAATAGGATTCAGCTTGATCTTTACTGCTTCTTCTCTTTGTTTTTGCGTTGTTCTTATAAATGTTCTGCCTGTATAGTGATTACGCATTAATCCCATATCAAAAGGAATTCCGGACTCTCTTGAAAATCCTAAAGCTGCAATATTTCCTGAATCTGGAACCGAAATTACAATATCAGTATCTTTTTTTCTATTTTTTGCAAGCATTCTTCCGGAATTGAATCTGAATTGATGAACAGATTCTGAAAAAACTGAAGAATCCGGACGTGCAAAATAAACGAGTTCGAATACACATTGACTTGCTTTTTTCTTATCAGAATAATGAAGTTTTTGTTTTATTTCTCCGTTTTCACAGATGATAAGTTCACCCGGTTCTAAGAATTTAATGTCTGTAACACCCAAAATGTTAAGAGCGGCAGTTTCGGAAGAGAACACGTAACCTTGATCTCCGAGTTTTCCGTAAGCCAGAGGTTTAAAACCATAAGGATCTTTAAATGCGATTATTTTATTTTTATCACCCATTACAAGCGTAGAAAATGCTCCGTCAAGTTTTTTTATAGATGAAATTAAAGATGATTCAAAATCATTTCCCGGAGTATTTGACATCAAGTGAATTAAAATTTCTGAATCACTTGATGTTTGGAAAATAGCACCGTTTGCTATTAATTCTTCTTTTAGTATATCATAATTTGGAAGTTGACCGTTGTTAGCTATTGCAATCTCACCTTTATTACATTTAAAAAGTAAAGGTTGAGCATTGATTAAACCGGCAGAACCGGTAGTAGAATAACGAACATGACCGATGGCAGCTGTACACGGATAATTTTGAGGTAGTTGCGGTAATAGTTTTTCTGCAACTAATCCTGCACTTTTTACAACTTGAATATTTGATTTGTCATCAAAATAAGCAACACCGCAACTTTCTTGACCACGATGTTGAAGAGAAAATAATCCCATGTACATATTGTACATTACATCTTCGGATGGATTTTTTAGTGAAATTCCAAAAACTCCGCATTCTTCTTTTAATTCATCGAACATTTTCTAATCCTTGGTTTAGTATTTTTATGAAAGATTCGCTTTTATTGTTTCTAAAAGCGTAGTGAAATCAACAGGTTTTTCAAAAACGGCACATACATACGGATTGTTTTTTATATCGCTGAATTCTTTTTTTACTCCGATATATCCGGATATAACAATAATTTTTGTTTCTGGATATTTCTTAGCAATTCTATTAATTGCTTCTTTGCCGCTTGTTCCGTCTAGTTGTAAGTCTGTAATAATCAAATCAAAATTTATGTTTTCTTGTAATTCAACACCGAAATCTGCCTCTTTTGCGAGGTTTACTTGAAAATGGTTTTGGGTAAGAAAACGAACCAGTGGTGTTGAAAACAGATCGTCGTCTTCAATAACTAAAAGCTTTTTATATAATAAACTCATTTTTATGTCCTCTTACATGAAAAAGAATAAAAACTTTCGTCTTTTTATATCATAACCTTATAAAAAAATAAAGTAAGTAAAAAAGGAAAAATTATCGATTTTAAAAAAAATATTTTTTTAAAAGAATGACAGAAAATTGGATTAATTTCGGAAAAAAATCGGTAACTAAAAAAGGATTGATTTTTTCTTTTATATTATATATAAATAACGCAAACTGCTCAAAGGATACGCTGAAGAAAGAGCAGCAAGCCAAAAGATAAGGAAATTGATATGTTTGAAAATTGGTATTTAGAAGATTTATTAGACAAGAATGTCAAAACTATGTGGCCTTTGACAGATAAATATCTCTTGCAACTGATAAAGAAAGTTTTTGATCGAATCGGGATTTCAAAAGATTTAGAAAATTTTATTTCTATTCAGCAAATTATGGAAAAATATAATTATGTAGAAAAAGCAGAAAGAATGTTGCGTTGGGATTTGGAGCGTTTGAAATTTGATGAATATGTAGAATCTAAGGAAGAAAACGGAGTGGTTTTCTATAAATATACATCAAAGGAAATGCCTACTGATTATGAGGAAATTTATAATTGGTGTAATAAAGAAGATCCTCGTTCTATTCATGCTTTTAAATTATTAGCTTTAGTTGCTGATCATTATGAAGATATTTTAGAAGGAAAAACAAGCGGTGTTAATGTTATATATTCACCGGAAAATATTCATATTATCAATGAATACTACCAAAGCGGACTTTTCTATACAGTAAATAATGTATTGGGTGGAAAAGTTCTTAACTATGAAGTTGATAAATACGACAATCCTAAAATCCTAGAATTAGGCGGTGGTTTAGGAAGCGGAACAAAACAGTTTTTAGGTCAAAGAAAAGATGCTGGAAAAGATTTAAAATCATTCCAATATCATTTTACTGATGTTACAAACAGTATGCTTAGAAAAACGAAAAAGCCTTTGGAAGAAATTACCGGAGACCTTTCTAATTTTGAATTCTTCAAACATGACTTCAATAAATCTCTCGAAGATTTAGGCATGGCAGAAGAACAATACGATATTATTTGGGCAGTTAATGCAATTCATGTTGCTACTAATTTGAAATTTACTTTGCAACAATTGTATCGTCTTTTGAAACCAAAAGGAACATTATTGATTGTAGAAACTGTTCGTCCTCTTTATTGTCCTTGGGTTCAACATGAGTTTATTATCAATTCATTAGATGACTATGGTAATGTAGAACTAAACGACGAGTGGCGACCTGTTCATGGTTTTATGAGATGGACAAACTGGGTAAAAGCTGTGGAAGCTGGTGGATTTGACGTTGTCGATACTGTACCTAATATGGCGGAAGTTGAAGAAAGATATAACAATTGTTATGCAACTGTTATCAGAGGACAGAAGAAATAATTAGTTTTATCATAATATAAAAGGAAAGCCCCTGTTTATATGGGGCTTTTCTTGATTTAAAGCGAAAGCTTTTAATGTGAAGAAAGTTTTAATATCAAAAAATATTTAAGGAGAGGAAATGAGAAGAGTTGTTGTAACCGGTTTTGGAGCTTATACACCAATTGGAAATACAGAAAAAGAAATAAAGGAAAGCTTTTATCAAGGAAAGAGTGGAACTGTTTATATTCCTGAATGGAAAGAGATTAAAGGACTTCAGTCTTTTGTAGCAGGAACAGTGAAAAATTTTGATGAAAAAATATTAGACAGAAAGTTGCGTCGTTCTATGGGTAAACTTTCTATGATGACTACAAGTGCAGCAAAAATTGCGATTGAAGACAGTGGATTGTCTGAAGAGGTTTTACATTCAGGAAGAATGGGATGTGCTGCAAGTTCAACAATAGGAAGCCCTAAAGCTTATGAAGATTTCTTTTATGAACTGTTAATCAATAAATCTATAGAACAAATTCCGTCAATGACATTTTTAAAATTGATGAATCATACTACTGCGGCTAATATTGCAACTCCTTTAGGAATTAAAGGACGAGTATTTTCACCAAGCAGTGCATGTACTTCAAGTTCTCAATCTATCGGAATGTCTTACGAAGCTATTAAATATGGTTTACAAGACGTTATGGTTGCCGGCGGAGCAGAGGAATTACATTATACTACGGTTTCAGTATTTGATATTATGGATGTAGCTTGCAGAACAGCAAATGAAACTCCGGAAAAAGCTTCACAACCTTTCGATAAAAATCGCGGGGGTGTAGTAGTAGGTGAAGGTGCCGGAATGGTAATCTTGGAAGAATACGAACACGCAAAAGCTCGTGGAGCAAAAATTTACGGTGAAATTATAGGATTTTCATCATTGTGTGACGGATTCCATTTATCAACACCATCCAGTGAAGGAATGGAAGCTACAATGCGTGCAGCTTTGGCAAATGCCGGTATAAAAGAACAGGATGTTGATTATATAAACATGCATGCAACGGCTACTCATACCGGAGATATTGCTGAAAGTGCAGCAACACGTGCTGTTTTTGGTGATAAAACACCGGTTAGTGCAACAAAAAGTTATACAGGTCACACTTTAGGAGCTTCCGGAGTTCATGAATTTATTTATTCTTTGTTCATGATGCAGGATAACAAGATTTACCCTACAATCAACTTGGAGGAATTAGACCCTGAATGTGCCGGTGTTAATATGATTACAGAATTAACTGATAAAGAACTTAACACTGTAATGACAAACAACTTTGCATTCGGCGGAATCAATACTTCTATTATTCTAAAAAAGATTTAATTAATTAATTGAATGAAAAATTATAGCCTGCGATTCAAAATTATCTTTGAATTACAGGCTTTTTTATATATTGGGGGAGGGCTTATGTCTTTTTTGTATTTTGCCAGACATGGACAAACAGTTTGGAATGTTGAAAATAAAATTTGTGGTAAAACTGATATTGCTTTGACGGAAGCGGGACATTTGCAGGCGATAGAATTGGGGAAAAAAATTAAGACAGACAATATAAAGATAGACGAGATTTTATATTCACCGCTTATTCGTGCTGCCGATACAGCCAGACATATTCACGAACAAACCGGAATCCCAATGAAAATGGAACCGTTACTTGTAGAACAATGTTTCGGAAAATATGAAGCTACTCCACGTGATAATCCGGACTTTTTTGAAGCCAGACAATGTTTTGTTGATAGCTATAACGGCGGCGAATCAATGCTTCATTTAGCACAACGAATTTATAATTTGCTGGATAGATTGAAAAATGACGGTAAAACTTATTTACTTGTAGCTCACGGTGGAATTGCGAGAGTTGTGAACTCTTATTTTTTTGATATGACAAACGAAGAATACGGAAAATTCAAACTGGAAAATTGTGAAATACTTAGATATGAATTTTAAATAGTAATTGAATTTAGTGCCGAGCGTCCATGGCAAAACTGAATGAATGTTCGGCACTGTTTATTTGCAACAAATTAATTCTTTTTGCAGATATTCAAAATTTTTTCGACAGCACCTTTTACACCGGAACATTTCTTAAAACCGTCAGATATTGAGATCGCATTTTTGCGATATTCGCCATCGTCTATAAGGCTTTTTACTGCATTTTGAATATTTTTTACTGTGTTTTTCTTCAACATAATTCCGGCTTTCAATTGACTAACTCTATTTGCAACGCCGCCTTGTTCCGGTGTTTGCGGAAACATTACAAGCGGAACGCCGTAATAAAGACTTTCGTTTACACTGTTCATTCCGCAATGAGAAATAAAAACATCAGCCTTAGAAAGAACGGCAATTTGGTCTACATTTTGGTAAACAAAGATATTTTCCGGAAGATTTTTAAATTTTGTCATATCTGTAAGGTTTCCGACAGACATAATTACTTGAAAATCAGTATCAGCAAAAGCCTTTATGCAGTTGTGATAGAAACCTGCATTGTTATTTATCACGGTTCCCATAGAAATATAAATTAATTTCTTGTGTGTTTTTACGATTTCGTCGGTAATCGGACGGATTGACGGTCCGATAAAAGTATATTTATCGGAAAAAGTTTCACTGCAGGGTTGAAACTCCGGTGAAGTGTAAACTATCGTATCTGTATTATCATCGTTTTTAATAATATCCAGAACATTATTTATCGGATAACCTTTGTTTTGTAAACGAATGATGTCTTTTTGAATTTTACCCATTGAAAAGATCATTCCAAAAATTTGTCCGATACTTTGCTTCATGATTTTTGCAGAATGTTGGTTAAATGCGAAAGTTGTCGTACTTGAAATAAATGGGATTCCAAATTTTAAAGCAACACATTTTCCCCAAATAGCCATAGAATCAGCCACAATGCAATCAGGTTGCAATTCTTTTATCTGACTACAAACCATATCATCAAGTGCCAGAGTGGTATCAACTAAAATCTTAGTAGAAAAAGCTAAATCTTTACCCAGACGTGCTCCGTCTTCCGGCGATAATTTTTGTTCCATATCGTAATCATCGCAGGAAACAAATTTAGCTCCCGTATTTTCAATTTTTTCTTTCAACATATTATATGAATAATACAAAACCTCATGTCCGAGTGATACTAATTCTCGAACAACTCCCAAGGTTGGATTTGTATGTCCGTGTGCCGGAATGCAAAAAAATACAATTTTAGCCATTATTGTTCTCCTTATTTTCATTATGAATTTCATTAAAAATCATTGATATGTGCTTATTCATCATAGATTTAGGTAATATAGCCAGTCCTCTTTCTTTATCGCCGAGAACTAAAATAGTATCACCGGGTTTTACACCCAACATATCTCGAGCTTCTTTGGGAATTACGAATTGTCCTTTTTCGCCTATTTTTACAGTCCATGCGTTTTTACCTTCCGGTGGTATCATATTTACCTCTTTATAGTTATATAAGTATGAAAAGTATAACTTTATATACTTGTATAACTTCGAAATGTCAATAAGTTTGTATCAGTTTAATTAAAAAATGATATTCTTCATTCTCGATTACGGAGTGAGTATGACGGAAGTGACTGCAGCAATTATTAAAGATGATGATAAAATTTTAATATGTCAGCGACCTAAAGGAAAACGCTTTGCCGATATGTGGGAATTTCCCGGTGGGAAAACAGAACCGGGCGAGACAGCGGAAGAATGTGTCATCAGAGAATGTTATGAAGAATTGGGAATAACTATTAAAACGGATAAACTTTTTGCAGATATAACAAAGGAAGATTTGCATATAAGTTTTTTTATTTGTCGCATAGTTTGCGGTGTAATCTCGCAAAAAGAGCATCAAAATTTGTGTTGGATTACAAAAGAAAAACTTTTGGATTATACATTTTGTCCGGCAGATACGGAAATTGTAGAGATGTTGAAAAACGATTGTGAATAAAAAATGAGACAAAATCATAATTGCAAGTTGTTGACACTCTGATTATTTCAAGTATACTGCCACAAGTTTTCCGATATGTTCGGAAAGTAAATATTATTAACAGAGGTTAAAGTTATGAAAAAAATAATGAATGTAGTTTTGGCTTTGGTTGTGGCATTTTCTGTAATTGTCGTAGCCGGTTGTAAAAAAACAGCAGATAAGGAAGATAATTCTCTTGCTCAATTAAAAGAACGTGGCGTTTTTGTTTTGGGACTTGATGATTCTTTTCCGCCTTTAGGATTTCGTAATGAAGACAACGAAATCGTAGGTTATGATATTGATTTGGCAAAAGAAGTTGTTGCACGTTTGGGAGTAGAGTTTAAAGCTCAGCCTATCGACTGGAGTGCGAAAGAAATGGAATTGTCTACCGGAAAAATCGATTGTATCTGGAATGGTTTTACAATGACACCGGAAAGAGAAGCTGTACTTGCGTTTACAAAACCATATTTGAATAATGACCAAGTTTTGGTAGTACGTGAAGACAGCGGAATCAATACTTTGGCTGACATGAAGGGTAAAACAGTAGGTATTCAAAGCGGTTCAAGTGCACAGGTGGCCGTAGAGGGAGACGAAGAATTTGCAGCTTCTTTGGCTAGTAAAGTAATGTTTAAAGATAATATTACAGCATTAAACGATTTGGATATTGGTGGAGTAGACGGTGTTGTAATGGATAGCGTAGTTGCAAATTATTCTATTGCACAGTCAAAAAAAGCATTTAAAGTAATTTCTGATCCTTTAGCACAAGAAGCTTATGGTGTAGCTTTCAGAAAAGGCGATGTACAATTAAGAGATGAAGTTCAAAAGATTTTAATTGATATGCAGAATGACGGAACTGTTACTGCAATTTCAGAAAAATGGTTCGGTCGTGATATTTCTGTTATCGGAAAATAATTTATGGACTTTGATAAATACATAAAAATGCTCAAAGCGATGCTTGACGGATCTGTAGTATCGCTTGAAATTTTTTTCCTTACACTGCTTTTTGCCATACCGTTGGCGTTACCGATTGCAATGGGGCGAATGTCCAAAAACAAGTTACTTGCCGGCAGTACAAACGTATTCCTCCTTATTATACGCGGTACGCCGTTGATGTTACAGCTGTTGGTTGTATATTTCGGGCCGGGACTTTTTGTTATTTGGTTAAAGAATATGGGGTACGAAATAGCCTTTTTTAATTGGCTGAATAGCTGGTGGAAACGTTTCCCGGCGGCGATAATCGCACTTTCTATCAATTATTCTGCATATTTTGCAGAAATTTACCGCGGCGGAATCGAGTCTATTCCAAAAGGACAATATGAAGCTGCAAAAGTTTTAGGATTTACTCCGGTACAGACATTTTTCAAAATTGTTTTACCGCAAGTAGTAAAACGAATTGTCCCGGCAATGGGAAATGAAGTTATAACGTTGGTAAAAGATACGGCGTTGGTTTCGATAATCGGAGTAGCAGAATTGTTGATGGTAGCAAAAGAACGTCAAAGTGAATTATTTTCATTTACACCGCTTTTTATTGCCGGAGTGTTTTATTTTATAATGAATTGGGGCGTTTCTTTAGCATTTGCAAAACTGGAAAAGAAACTGTCATATTATCATTAATTTTACGGGATAAAAGCTATGGAAAATACAGAACAGGAAATTATCAGTATAAAAAATCTTCGAAAATCCTTTGGTAATACAGAAATTATCAAAGGAATTTCATTTTCCGTATACAAAGGTGAAGTCTTGGGAATTATAGGCCCCAGCGGTTCGGGAAAATCAACGATATTAAGATGTATTTCTCAATTGGAAACCGTAACTGACGGTTCTATAAGTATTTGCGGTCAACCGCTGGTAACAGACGGCGTTTATGTTCCGAAAAATCAACGTCACGATATCGTGTTAAAAAGCGGTTTGGTATTTCAAAACTTTAATCTGTTTCCGCATTATTCGGTATTAAAAAACGTTACGGCGGCACAAATTGCTGTTTTGAAAAAATCGCCGGAAGAAGCCCGCCAAACTGCAATGGAATTGTTGGAACGAATGGGGCTTGCAAATAAAGCCGATAATTACCCTTGTGAACTTTCCGGCGGACAGCAACAGCGTGTTTCTATTGCCAGAGCGTTGGCATTAAAACCGGAAGTTTTGCTTTTTGATGAACCTACAAGTGCGTTAGACCCGGAATTGACCGGAGAAATTTTAGCTGTAATCAAAGAGCTTGCCGAAGAGAAAATGACAATGGTTGTAGTAACTCACGAAATGGCATTTGCTCGAGATATTTCCAGTGAAGTAATCTTTATGGACGGCGGAGTAATTATTGAACAAGGAAATCCGGTAGAAGTAATTAACAATCCGCGAACCGAACGAACAAAAGCTTTCTTGGCACGATTTAATAATTAATCATAAAGAGGCAGTCTAATAAGTAAACATCATTACGAATATCTTTCGGTATGACAAGACTTAGGAACTGCCTTTTTTATTCCTCTGAGTTTAGAATATCTCTGATTTCTTTAGTAATGGTCAAATTTAACCGAGACAACAATTTTTCCGTAATTTCATTAATGTATTGTTCTTTATTGAAAGCTTTAATATTTGCAGGACTGCCGCTTTCGTCAAAAAGCTGTACCGGACGAATCTCTAAAACATTTGCTATTTTTTCTATAATTTCCGGTTGCGGAAAAGAAGCTTTATTTTCTATCTGATTTATATACGCCATGCTCATGTTTATCGCATAAGACAATTTTTCTTGTGAAAGACCTTTCTGCTTTCTGTAGTATTTCAAATTGTTAATAAAAATTTCTCGTAGTGTTGCCATTCCTTTAAAATGCAACTTTTAACCGGCTTCTATTACAGTTAAAAATCAAGTTTTTACTTGAATAATTAAATGAAACTTAATATAAATACGCAACAATACATTATATTACCGTGTTTTCATACTTTGGATAACATTTTCAAAAATATATAACGATGATTATTTAATTTTATAGGTGATAAAATTTTCCGTTAGAAAATCTCACTGACTTTACAGTTTTAAAAATAAAATATAAAACTCACCACATTGATACGGTGATAAATCTACAAAAAAAGGAGAGGAAAATATGAAACTCAAAAATCTAACAAAAAGCGTAAGTATAATCTTTATGCTTTTGGCAATGCTGTTTAGTTGTGATCAACTAACAAATGAAAACACTGACGGCAACGGAAACGATACTACTCAAGATGGGGGTAATAACCAAGTCGGAGACAACAATTCCGATAATGAAAACGATGAGAATAACGGAAACAGCGGTGATAACAATGAAGATGAGAACAATACTATCACAGTCGATGAAGCTTCTAAAATTATTGCTAATCTTACGAGCGGAACACATGATATTAAGATATCAGGAGCTATAAATATTGATACTTTTGGAAGTATATGTTCTGCAATTTCTGCAATAAGCGAAAATACATCTGTTAAAATCAATCTGGATTTAAGTAAAACAACAGGATTAACTGAAATTTCTGCTGGTGCATTTATTTTTTGTAACAGCTTAACAAGTATAGTAATTCCCGGCAGTGTAACTTCCATAGGTAACTGTGCATTCTTGTCTTGTGAAAGTTTAGCAAGCGTAATAATTCCGGACGGTGTAACCTCGATTGGTTTTTGTGTGTTTGAGAGGTGTAGCAGCTTAGCAAGTATAACAATTCCTGCCAGTGTAACTTCTATCAGTGACAGGGCATTCGCTGGTTGTAATAACTTAATAGCTTTTAATGTAAGTGAAAATAATAAAAACTATTCATCATCAGATGACGGTAAGATTTTATATAATAAAGACAAAACAGAACTGATAGCATATCCGTCCGCTATGGGAAATATTACAATTCCTGATAATGTTACTTCCATCGGAGATGGCGCATTTTCTGATTGTGATAGCTTAACAAGTATAACAATGGGTAATAATGTTACTTCCATTGGTGGAAGTGCGTTCTATTGTTGCGAAAGCTTAATAAATATTACTATTCCCGACAGTGTAACTTCTATCGGTACATCAGTGTTTGCTTGGTGCGATAATTTGACAGAAGTAACAATGGGTAATAATGTAACTTCTATCGGTGGTTCTGCGTTCTATTATTGCGAAAGCTTAACAAATATAAGAATTCCGGAAGGTGTAACTTCCATTAATAATAGCACATTTGAAGGTTGTAAAAGTTTAACAAGTATTATTATTCCAGACAGTGTGACTTCTATCGGTAGCGATGCGTTTTACAATTGCAGTAACTTAATATATAATAAATATAATAACTGTCTTTACTTAGGTAGCGACAACAATCCTCACCTAGCTCTTATGGACTTTGAGTACAGCAGCAATATTACTTCATGTGAAATCAGCACAAATACAAAAGTAATCGCTGATGGAGCATTTTCTTATTGCAATAATTTAACCAATATAAATGTAAGTGAAGATAATGAGAATTATTCTTCTTCAGGTGCAATTCTTTTTAATAAAGATAAAACTAAACTGATTGCGTATCCGTCAGCTATGGGAGATATTACAATTCCCGAAGGTGTAACTTCCATCGGTAACGGTGCATTCTGTTATTGTGATAGCTTAACAAGCGTGACAATTCCGGAAGATGTGACTTCTATCGGAGAGAGTGCATTCCAATATTGTAGGAGCTTAACAAATGTATCAATCGGTAATAATGTAATCACTATCGGTGATAGTGCATTCTATGGTTGTGAAAATTTAACAAGCGTAACAATCCCTGATAGCGTTACATCTATCGGTAGCGATGCGTTTTATTATTGTGATAGCTTAACAAGTGTAACATTTGACGATACAAGTACTTGGTATTATTCCAGGGGAGATACAGAAATTGATGTAACCGATACAGCACAAAATGCAACATATTTGAACCATGATTATACTGATGGTTATTGGTATAAACAATAGTTTTTTAGCTTTAAAATGCGGAGGTTTTGTTTCCTCCGCATTTTTTGGTTATCTCCCCGGACACTGCGGGATTACGCTCTGCAACAGTTGCAGATTACAGCTTGCAGATACTGCAAACCATGCTTTGCACATTGTGCAGATTACTTAGTTCGTCAATCAAACTTCATAATATGTAACAACAGCCGGGATTTCAAAAGACGGTACTTTATTTCCGGTGCTGTCTTTATCAAAAATTTTTCATAAAATAACGTTTTAAATTATTCTTATCCTTGAATTGCTTTTCGTACTGTATCAACTAAGATAAAGTAGGTTAGTTCCTCGTCATTAAACTTTATAAAACCATAATGTTCATAAAACGCTTTTGAGGTTTCTTTTGCATCCACAACGATAAAATATATTCCCGTAACATCTGCGACTTGAACAATCTTTATAAAAGCTTGTGCAAGAAGCCATCTACCAATTCCTTTTCCTTGAAGTTCTTTATCAATTGCAAGTCTGGCAATTCTTAATGCCGGAATCGGATATTTCGGCAATTTTCCTCTGTAGTCCTCAGGAATTTCTTGGTAACCAACTTGTGCTGTTGCCAGCGTAAAATATCCTACAATTTTTTCTTGATTATCTAATGCAACAAATGTTTTTCCAATTCCTATTTTGTCATTTTTTAATGCATATCTTGATAAAAACTCGTTCAAAGTATCAACATCGCAATTAAATTTTTTAAGTGCAGATTTTTGCTGAATATCTTTTATAGAAACTAATTTATAATCTTTATTCATTTGAACAAGCCTTTCAATGCTTCATTTGGTTCCGGTGGATTTTCCAGAATACTCATAACAAGGTCTCTATCACGATTGGAAAGCAGTAAAGTTTCATTTTCAGCCAAATCTAATTGTGCTTGCTTTAATGATGATGCTAAAACATAAGAAGAAAGTGAAACATGCTTTAATTCAGCTGCTTGTTCAAGAAGTGTTTTTTGATTTGCACTTGCTCGTAAATCAATTCTTACGTCTTTTATTGCTACTGCCATATTCAGCCTCCTAATCTTATTATAAGATAACGTACGGTGTTTGTACACACAATAAATGCATTAAAAGAAGAAACAACCGAAATTGTTACAAATAAACCTTGGCCGGTAGGACTTAAAGTTTCGAATAAAAAAAGCAAAAAAACAGTTCAGGATTAAAATAGAGTATTGCAAGATTTGAAGTGTCCAATAATTAGGATGCACTTTAATTCTTGCGGTACACTTTTTTTATTTTCAATATGATTATCTTATGTTAAATAACATTTTATGAAAATACTTTACGGAACTACAAATCAAGCAAAACTCGAATCAATGCAACGAATTACGAAAACTCTCGGACTCGAAATAATCGGACTGAAAGACTTAAAAAACATTCCGGAATTTGCAGAAATTCAATTTCCGCAAATTGATGAGACCGGAAACAATCCGTTGGAAAATGCGATTATTAAAGCAAAAGCTTATTACAACGTGTTAAAAATGCCGGTTTTTTCTTGCGACACCGGACTATATTTTAAAGAATCGGAAGATAGCTTGCAGCCGGGAACTCATGTTCGCCGAGTAAACGGAAAAGAACTTACCGATTTGCAAATGATTGAATATTATTCCGGACTGGCAAAAAAGCACGGCGGAAAACTTACCGCAAGTTATAAAAATGCAATTTGTCTTGTAATGGATGAACAGAGCATTTTTACTAAAATGGATAAAACTATTGAAATTCAACCTTTTTATTTGGTGGACAAGCCGCACTCCATTGTGGTGAAAGGTTTTCCGTTGGATTCTTTATCCGTAGATATTGCAACCGGAAAATATTTTCAGGATATGAAAGGTAATTTAGCAGTAGACAAAGATATAATAGAAAACGGCTTTATGAATTTTTTTGCTGATGTTTTAAAAAAATACAGTTGATTTTTAATTTGAAATAAAAACTTTTACCCGTTAAAATTTGAGAATATGAATACTCCATGCCGAAAAGTGGAACGCAATATCTATAAAATTTTCTGTAATCGAAAATCTGAACGGAGAACGTATCATGAGAAAAAAATATTTTATCGCTGTATTAGCTGTTATTTTTTGTTGTGCGATTTATTCACCGGCGAATGCGTCGGATTCGGAAATTGCCAAAACCTATTTAAGGCGTGCAATGGCGAGTCGTGATAATCCGCAGATTTTATCACGTATGATTAATGAAGCAAAAGAATATGCGGCGTGTTTTCCGGAGTATGAATTTTTGCAATTGGAAAAATGTCATAAAGTCGGAGATTTTTATAATGCCGAAATGTATGTAAAAAACATGCTTGCAAAGCGAAATAAGGCTTTTTTATTGGATAGTTACGATATAGATTTGCAGGCGGCACAAACTTATCATCATTTACATTTTTATAAAGAAGCACTGCCTTTTTATAAATCGGCAGTTGCCGTAACCGGCAGACGAACAAAAGATAATTATTTGACATATTTGTCATGTTTATTTTCATCAGGTATTTCTGCATCAGGAATTTTGCCGGTTTTACGAGAAGCTTCCGCTCTTTTTTCCGATTCGGAAATTGTTTTTTATCAAACATTGTATTCTTTAAAAACGGCAACTGCATATTTCGGTAATCCGACTGATTTGATTCGCCAACTTGAAAACAACGGTTATTTACCCCAAGAAATTCAATATTTGAAATCATTCCTTGTAAAGAATCAAAATGATTTAGGAAAATTTGTTGCTGATTTGGAACAAATGCAAGATATCAGTGCTAAATGGGGACGTAATATTGTTTACGGTTTGATGGAACGTTTTACTATTACGGATGAAAATATATTAAGAAATTGTTTGTCGTTGTGGAAAAAATACGACGGAAATAGCGATGTGCGAACTTTTAGATTTTTGACATATTCTCCCCTTGCCGATTGGATTAAGGCAAATGACGAATTCGCTTCGTGGGCGGTTTATACCGGTAAACGCATTGTGGATGTGGACGACAACGGTAATGCAGAATTGGTGATAAAGGTAAAAAACGGAATTGTCATCAATCGCAGTGAGGACAAAAATCAAGACGGAATCGTAGAAAGAGAATTTGTTTTTCATGATAACGGACGAATTGATACGATTTTTACTCGTGAAAATAACAAAAATTTTTGGCGTTATAATTTTAACAAGTACGACAGCTCATTGTTGACTGTAGAAAATACTCGTGCCGGTGAAATTGCGGAAAAATATTTTGTACGTAAAGGTGCTTTTGTTTTTAATGAAAGCCAGCCGCTTCCGATATTGCAAGATTCATTGCTTGACCGTCGTGAAGAATATTGGAACGGACAAATATCTAAAAGTAAATTTGCCGACGGAAGAATAGTTTCACAAAAGAAAGACAAAGATTCTGACGGATATTTTGAATATTCGGCTGTTTTTACAAACGGAACAATATCGGAAGCGTTTATTGATACGGACAAAAACGGGGTTCCGGATTTACACGAAAATTATCAGAACGGAAAACTTGTACTGTGTGAATCGGGATATTCCGGAACTACAGGTTTTTATTATTATAAAGAGATTTTTTCAGATAATAAAATTGAAAAATATTGGGATAACAATAAAGATTTGAAATATGAAATTTATGAAAAAACATTGGCTGACGGCAATATCTGTTCGTATTTTGATATAAACAGTGACGGAATTTACGATTATATGCATGAAGGTATAGAAAACGGAAATTATGATGTTTATACACTCAATTCAGACAGAACTAAAAAGCAAAAAATTAAGGCTGCGGTAAACAAAAAGCGTGTCGTAAAAGAGAAAGGCTGGACTGTGATTTCTTCACGTAATGCCGATTTGTTGCCTGTTCCCGATGAGATTTATTTCTTTGACACAAAATCAGAAAAGATGAACGGAACATTTTCTTATAAAAAGCAGAAATTTTATTTTTCCGACGGATTGCTGAAATCTAAGGATTTTAGTTTTCGTTTATTGCGAAACGGCGAAAGGTTGTTTTTATTTGATTGTGAGGCATAATAATGAAGAAAAAGAAGTGCGTTTCGATTGTTAAGCATTTCATTATATTTTTTATACTTTGCATTTGCGGTTGTAAAACGGTAAAAAGTAATTTTACGGCAGAATACCCTTATAAAAGTGCAGCTGAAAATATTAATGCAAATATAAAGGATGATAATATTGAATCTCTTTCCAAAGGTTATATGGATGCGTTAAGAGAGTACAATAAAAACAATTCGAGTGAAAATGCAGATTTAATTTTATCCATATCGGAACGCATGAATAATCTTTTGAAAACTTACACAGATGCAAAAAAATATGAACAGGCAGTAAATGTTGCCGATGTTTTGGTAAATTTGGGTATCGAAACAAGCGTTGCTTATGAGGAGTGCTACAGAAATTATCTTGCAGAGCTGGACGCATCGGATGATGTTGATAATTTTACGATTGAAAGTATAAAGAACCGAATGGGCGAAAAAGGGCTTCTTTCGGAAAAGGAAATAGCTTCACTTTTAGACGGATATTTTAAGCAAAACAGTTTGGGACTATTTTCTTATTATTTGAATTATTACAAAAAAAGTTACCCTACATTGCCGGCGAAGTTTCCTGATTTAGAAAAAAAATTCGGAATCTTACTTGATAATGCAGATACGCCGGATTTTGAAACATTGATGAAATCTGTAGTGACAGTAATTCTTGATAAAGGAATTGTAGTAAAAAACGGTGTCGGCGGTCAGGATAAATCATTAGGTACCGGTTTTTTTATTGACGGAAACGGCTATATTTTGACAAATCATCACGTTATAGCAGAACATGTGGATCCTGCATATAAAGGATATACGGCAGTGAGAGTTTCATTGCGTGACAATCCGGACACAGAGTATTCAGCAAAGGTTGTCGGTTGGGATAAAATTTATGATGTGGCATTGTTAAAATTGCTCGGTCATAAAAACGATAATTTTTTAGTTCCGGGAATTTCCGGCAATATGAAAACCGGGGATAAGATTTTCACTATCGGGAATCCGTTGGGAATTCGTTATACTGTGACATCCGGTATTATTTCCAATCGAGAAATTGATATTTTTCAGATGGGACAAGCTTTTCAAGTGGATGCGGCAATTAATCCCGGAAATTCCGGCGGTCCGTTGATTGACGAGCGAGGTCAGGTTATAGGAATTGTATTTGCAGGTATTCCTCAATATGCCGGAATCAGTTTTGCAATACCTTTTGAATGGGTACGTCAAACTATTCCGCTGTTATATCGAGGCGGAGAAGTAAAACGCTCTTGGATGGGAGCCGGCATTTATCATGATCGTGAAAAAGATAATTTGCAGTTTTATTATTTAATGCCCGGCGGAGGAGCTGATGAAGCCGGAATTTTACCGGATGATATTCTTGTGAGTATCAACGGTCACAAAGTTGTCAATACGGCTCAGGCACAGGCTCTGACTGCATGGGAAAAAAACGGCGGAATAATCAGAGTAGGGATAAATCGCAAAGGGCAAAATATAGAATTGCCGGTTCGATTGGATGTTCGACCGCAAATCCCGATGGAACAAATTTTTAAAAAAGATTCATATACAAATATCATAAAGTTGATTGCCGGAATGAAGGTCGAACAAACCAGAAAGAGATTCGGAACTCGTTATTACAAAATTGATTACATTTATAAAGGAATGCCGGCGTATTCACTCAATGTATCGGAAGGAGATCCGCTTACGGTTTACGGAATGAAGTTTTTGGCAAAGGAAAAAGCCGTTGTGCTAAGTATTAATTATACAAATCGTGATGTATCTATGATGCAGCGAAATATTACTTTGGCACTGCCGGCAGAAATTAATAATTTGTTGTGACAGATTCAAAAAAAGCTTTATTCTTGTTCCTATTATTTTATTCCGGTTTCTTTTTTGTTTCCGGATATTTTCGACAGGCGTTGTCGGTTGCGGTAGTTTTGCTGCTGGGACGAAAATATTTTTGTAACATTGAAAAACAGTTGTTGCAGTATTTTCTCTGTGCTGTAGGCGGAATGGCAATTTATTTTATTGCAAGTCGAATTGTGGCGGTGTTATCATTACCCGGCGGATATGAGGCTGCAAATTTTGATTTTAATGCAATATTCTTTTTAGATGTATTGATATTAACTCCGTTGGCGGAAGAATTACTTTTCAGAAGTTGTTTAAATGATGTCCTTGCGGAAAAGTTTTCATATTTTTTTATACCGCTAAGTGTGTTGTTGTTCGCTGCGGTTCATTTGTCGCAGGGAATCGGCGGAGCGTTTTTTGCAGCAGTGTGCGGGATAGGGCTTTCTTTTACATATAAAATGAAGAAAAAAATAATATTTTCTGTTATAATGCATTCATTTATCAATCTCGGCGGTTGTCTTGATTGTATTTTTTAAAAAGATATTAAGGAAAGTTTATAGATGGATGCAATACAACCTGCTTCAGAAATATTTGATTCATTATCAAAACTGGGGCTGACTCAAAATGAAAGTAGAATTTTTTTATATTTAGCACAGAATCCGGGATCAAACGGGTACGAAATTTCTAAAAATACGGGAATTTCTCGTTCACTTGTTTATGGTGCATTGGAAAAAATGCGTGCAAACGGTGTAATAGAATTAACACAGACAAAATCGTCATCTTATTTGTTGAAACCGTTGTCAGAAATCCGTGATACCGTAAGTCAGGGAATCGGACGGGCTTTTGATGATTTGGAAAGCCAGCTTGCCGATATGAAACCGCTTCCGGCCGATGAACTTTTTGTAACGATTCAAGACAGAATGCATCAGCATGCAAAGTTGTCTTATATGATTCGCAGTGCCGAAAGGGTTCTTTTTATCAGTGCGGGAATAAATGAACTTGAATGGATCAGAAAAGAGTTATTACAAGTATCTCCGAGGGTCGCAGTTCATATTTTCAGCTTGTCAAAATTGACCGATTTCCCGCCTCACTTTCAATTGCATTCTAAAGGCATGGAAGAAAGTTTCATACAAAGTTTGGGAAATCTAAAAGACAGATGGCGTATTTTGTTGATAAAAGATCGTACAGAAATGATGCTTTGCGGCGGAGATGAGCAACATAGCGGAACTGCGATTTATACAAAAAATAATATGATGGTAACTTTTGCAACGGAACATTTTGTTCATGATGTAAAAATTTCAAATATTGAACGCAATTATAATATCAAAGACTATACTGAAAATCTGTTCAATGAATATTCTCCGGAAAACTCTTGCGGAGAGGTCAGCAAATATTAATATTGACCGGCTTTTGTAGCTGTCTTTATTGTTTCTTTAATATTTTTTTTGTATATTCTTTGCCTAAAAGTGGGTAAGTAATCCTGTAAATTCAGATAAATTGATAAGTTCTTATGAAGGAGACACAAAATGAAATGTGATGTATGCGGTAAACGAGATGCGGTATTCCATATGCAAGAACAATCAGCAATGGGAATACGCAAAATAAGTTTGTGTATTGAATGTGCTCTTACTAAGGGGCTGAATATTCGTAAAGAAGATGTTGATAAACTTTTTTCATCTTTTATTTCTAATATTTTTGCTGATGGCAACTCTGTGCCTGTAGATATGGCAAGTCAGGCTGCTGCCAGAATTTTAGATTTAAAATGTCCTGAATGCGGAAAAACAGTGGAAAGTATAACAGAGACAAATGAAGTCGGTTGTACAAAGTGTTTTTCGTATTTCAGTTCTTTAATTGATGTGATACTTGGAAATATGAATAATTCGTTAGATTATCGAGGAGAACTTCCTGTTGATTTACGTATGGAACATGATTGTAAGGTGGAAATTTTTAATCTTAAAAAACAGTTGAAACAATGTATTTCCATGGAAGATTTTACCAAGGCTGCGGAAATAAGAGATAAGATAAAAGCATTGCAAAACGAAGAATGTTCAGAAAAAGAGACAGAGGAATAATGAGTAATATAGTAAAAAGTAATGAAATTATGAAACCGCATGTAGAACTGAAAGAAATGTTTATTAATCTCAGACTTATGCAGGTAAGAAATTATGAAAAATATCCGTTTGTTTCTGCAATGTCGGAAGAATGCCGTAAGGAATTTGAAGAAGATTTTATAAACTATATTACCCGGAAAAAGCGAAATCTTATTGTAAGTAATATAGATTCATTGAATAAAGAAAAAAGATTACAGCTTTACAGTCGCGGTTTGTGGCTGAAAGAATTGAATGATGAAAAGGATATTACGTTTATATATTCATATGCAAATGATATTGCAATAATCCTCAATTACAAAAATCATGTTACAATTCTTGCATCTACTCCTCAGCCGTTTTTTAAGAATGTTTATAAAAAACTTGTCGAATTGGAAAAGAAAATCAGCGAGTATGCTCGTGTAAGTGTAAATGAACACTACGGATATATTTCGCCGCAGTTGAAAGATTGCGGACTGGGTTTTAAAATTACTGCGTTAATGCATATTGTGTGGGTAAGAAATTTTAAATTTTTTGCTACAGAGAATAAAGAAATTGCAACGACTTTTGAAAAGGTTCAGGAAGATTTTTTTAACCGCGGTTATTTATTGGAAAAAAGCTACTTTGATAAAGTTGATTGTGATGATTTTTGTGAAATTTCTTCCAGATTCAATTACGGAGTTACCGAACAGGAATTGATGGAACGCTTTGTGGAAGGGCTGAAAAGTTTTTTAGAGCTGGAACAAGATGCTGTTCGATTGTCTATGAGTGAAGTTCCCGAAGTTATGGAAGATGTGGTTTACAGAAGTCTGGGAATATTAAAATATGCTCGACTTTTGAGCCTGGACGAAGTTGTTCGTCACTGTGCCAATTTACGAATGGGAATAAAAATGAAATTCCCGATACCATTGAGTTTGGATATGCTTAATGAATTGCAACAGGCGATTTTTAATTTTTATTTACCGGATGAAAATAAAGATATTCCGGCAAAACGAGCAGAACTTGTTCGTTCATTGTTGAAAGGAGATAATAATGCAGAGTAAAGGATTCACGCCGGCAGCAGGTAAAGTATTGACTGAGCTTGCACAAATTGAAGCAAGACGTTTTAATGCGGAAAAACTTTATCCGGATCATGTTGCGTTAGCTATTCTGAAAGAAAACAGAGGTGTTTCCGCCAGAATCCTTAAAGATAACGGTATTGATCCAAACGGGATTATTGCAGAAATAGAAAACGCACAAGAAATTACGAATGCACCGGTTTCATTGGGCGAATTGGCTCCGTCGAGTGCTTTGCAGCATGTAATAGAAATAAGTACTATAGAATCAAAACGAATGGGACATAATTATATCGGAACGGAACATTTGATTCTCGGTTGTATTATAGATTCAAACAGTCCGGTGTCGATTGCGTTTGGGCATCAGGGAATTACTCCGGAAAATTATAGAGATTATATAATCAAAACTGTAGGACACGGAAAAAATGAAATGCCCGAAAGAGGCGGTTCTAAAAGAAATTCTATTCTTGCGGAATTCGGACGTGATTTAAACGAAGTGGCAAAGTCCGGTAAAATGGATAAAGTCGTAGGGCGAGAAATAGAAATTCAGCGATTGATTCAAATACTTACACGTCGCAGAAAAAATAATCCGATTTTATTGGGAAATCCCGGTGTCGGTAAAACAGCAATTGTAGAAGGATTGGCACAAAAGATTATAAGTAAAAATGTACCGGACAATTTGTTGCGTAAAAGAATCATCGCCCTTGATATGGGAATGGTTGTAGCCGGTACTAAATATCGTGGAGAATTTGAGGATCGTTTAAAAAAGATTATGCGTGAAATCAAAGAATCCGGCGATGTGATTTTATTTATAGATGAGTTACACACTATTATCGGAGCCGGCGGTGCGGAAGGAGCAATGGATGCGTCTAATATGTTCAAGCCGGCATTGTCACGAGGTGAATTGCAATGTATCGGTGCTACAACTCTTGATGAATATCGCAAATATATAGAAAAAGACAGTGCGTTGGAACGACGTTTTCAAAGTTTGCTGGTGGAAGAAACATCGATTGAAGATACAATAGAAATCTTAAACGGAACAAAACATCTTTATGAACGCCATCATAACGTTACTTATACACAAGAGGCGATACGTCAGGCTGTATTATTGAGCCAGCGGTATATTTCGGAAAGATGTTTGCCCGACAAAGCAATAGATGTACTGGATGAAATCGGTGCGAAGATGAAGTTGAAATATTCTTCCAAACCTAAAGAAATTTTGGATATTGAAAATAAACTAAAAGAATTGGAAGAACGTAAAAATCAATACATAAAAGCTCAAGAATACGAAGCTTGTTCGCTTATAAAAGAAGAGCGGGAAAAGCTTATCGAACATAAAAATGCTTTGATGATTGCTTGGCAAAAAACTAATACAAAAGAGAATATTAAAGTAACGGAAAAAGACATTGCACAGTTTATGTCGTCTATTACAAAAATTCCGTTGTCAGAAATCGAAGCTGAAGAAAATGAAAAGCTTTTGAAATTAGAAGAAGAATTAGCAAAGCGTGTAATCGGTCAAGAAGAGGCTATTGCAGCGGTATCATCGGCTGTTCGTCGAGCACGACTCGGACTTACTTCACCGAAACGCCCGCTTGCATCTTTTATTTTTTTAGGGCCTACAGGTGTCGGTAAAACGGAACTTGCCAAGGCATTATCCAGAATGCTTTTGGGCAATGAAAATGCTCTTATCAGATTGGATATGTCTGATTTCATGGAAAAACATAATATGGCACGCCTTGTAGGAGCTCCTCCGGGATATGTCGGATATGAAGAGGGAGGGGCATTGACTGAAAAAATCAGACGTTCTCCTTATTCTATAGTGCTTTTTGATGAGATAGAAAAAGCACATCCGGATATTTTTAATTTGTTGTTGCAAATTCTTGAAGAAGGTGAATTGTCGGATAATTTAGGTCATGTGGTATCTTTCCGTAATACGATAATTATTATGACATCGAATTTGGGAGCTCGTGAGATTAACAAAGACAACGTATTGGGATTCGGCGGTGTCGGAAATAATCCGGATAGTGCTTTTAAAGATGTTAAAAACTCGGCTATTAATGAATTGAAACGCCATTTCAGTCCGGAATTTGTCAATCGTATTGATGAAACTATTGTATTTCATCCTTTATCTAAAGAAAATCTCTATTTTATTATTGATGTTATGTTTAAAGAAACGGTTGATGTCCTTATGGAAAAACGCAAAATCGGAGTATTTCTTGATACCGGAGCGAAAGATTTTATTATCGATACTTATTATGACAGAAAATATGGAGCAAGACCTTTACGTCGTGCAATCCAAAAAGAAATTATCGATGTATTATCAATCGACTTACTCAATAAAAGAATAGATGATAATGATATTATAAAAGTATATTGTGAAGATAAAAAAATCGTTTTAAGAAAAATGGAAACGTCAGAGGAAAATGAAAATAAAGAAGAAAGTTAGTCTTGTTTTGTTGTCGGTATTGTTGACACAATCGATTTTTGCCGATGATTTGGAAGATTTTCGTGCTGCCTATGCACTGTATAAAGATAAATTTTATGATGTTGCCGCCAGAGCTTTTGAAGAAATGGCGGCACATTATCCGGCATCGTCAATGTACGACGACATGCTGTATTATCAGGCAATAGCACTGTTGAAACAAAACAAAATACAAGAAACTTTGTCTCCGTTGTGGAAACTTTTTAATAAAAAAGATTATCAATATTACAATGATGTCCTTTATTATCTTTCGCTGAATAATCATCTGCTGGAAAAATATGCAGATTCGGAAAAGGCACTTGCCCGACTTTTACCTATAGAAAAAGATCCGCAACGCCATGAAAAGCTTCTTTATATTACAATCAAAAATAATTTCTTATTAAAAAAGAACACGAAATGTTTTGAGTACGCCCAAATATATGTTGATACCAACGGATACGACAAGTACCGTGAGGAAGTTTTACGATTACAAACGGATTTGTATTTGCAGGAAGAAGATTATGAAAATGCTCTAATCAGAATGGATTTGTTGTTGCCGTATAGCTCTTCTGCGGAAGAAACATCTGTTTTACGTTACAATTATCTTTATGCATTATATATGACCGACCGTGACAAAGAGGCGATAACTTTTTTTGAACGAAATGATTTTACGTTCTCTCAAGATTTGTATTTTCTTATGTCTGATATTTATTATCGCAGTCAACGTTTGGACGATTCTTATAAATTGTTGGGAGACATTTATAAAAATACAAAACTTGAAGAAGCTGTTCGTCGACAGGCATTGATAGATTATGAACGAAATAATTTCAGTCGTGCTTTGAATGTATTGGAAAGTTATACGAACAAAGATTATTTGCCGTTTTTTAAAAGTGATTTAGCATATCGAGTCGGTGATAAAGAGAAGAGCTTTTTTTATATCAAGAAAATTGCTCCTAAAAAAATGACACAAGATGAATTGCAGCTTTATTATCAATTAGTTGCGGAACTTAATAAAACCGAAGAATATGATGTTTTTATAAAACAGCCGGAGTTGCTGGATAAATTAGTAAGAGATGAAAGAAATTTAGTTTTGTATAATTTAGCGGTATTTTGTTTTAACGAACAAAATTATGATGATGCAGGACGATTGATGAAACGTTGGCTTGCGGAGTTTTCCGGAGACGAACGTTATGACAGCGTACTTTATATGAGCGGAGTAACGCTTAATTATTTAAAGCGTTATCAAGAAGCTGTAATCGAATTTACCAAGTTGCAAAAAATGAACAAGAAAGACCGTATTTACTACGAGTCTATGGTTGATAAAGGTGAAGCGTATTTTTTATTGTTGGAATACGGAAGTGCGATTCGCAGTTATGAAAGTTACCTTGCAAACGATGTTACTTCGGAACGTAAACAGGAAGCTTTGTTGCAATTGGGAAATGCTTATTTTAATATCAAGCGTTATGAAAAAGCCTACAGAAATTATTTAAAATATGAAAGTCAATACGGTCGCAGTGCAATGATAGAACAAAAAATAGCAGAGACCTTGTTGAAGAAAAGAGATTTTCTGGAAATTCAGACGCATTTCGGCAAAAGACAAAATCACGAGGCTTATCCGTTTTTTGTATATTTATATTCATGTTTTCAGCGTGAAGATTATCAATCTGTAATTGCAGAAAAAAATAATCTTCCTAATTACAAAGCCAGTTCATATTATGCAGATATGCTTTATATTCTTGTAATGGCATGTCAAAAAATGCAGCAGGAAGATGAATTGGTGGCAATTTATGAAAAAAACAAACGTATTCCCGATAATGAAAGCGGTATGAAAATAAAAAAAGCGATGTTTAAATCGTTTTTAAAAATTCGTCGTGTAGATTTGGCAAATAATTTGTTCAAGGAAAAAGATTCCGAATTGTTGTATTTCCTCGGGGATTCTTATGCCAATTCATTGTATTTAGATGAAGCCGCAGAAAATTTTATTGCTTTATTAAATGGAAATCCGCAAAATATTAGTTATCCGCAATTGGTAAAAATCTATAAAATTATGTTTGCCGGGAAAAAGTTTGAAGCTGCTTTAGCGGCAGCTGAATATCTGTGCAAACTTTTTCCTCGTGCTGCAGAACCTCAATTGTATCGATTTCAGTCATTATATTATTTAAATAATGTCGAAAGAATTCATCAGGTAATAAATGAATCGGTAAAGAGTCAAGATGAGCTTTTTTATTCGTATGCGTCATATTCTACACAGTATTTACAAAATAAAAATGCGAAAGAATATTTAAAAAATCTCCAGTCACTTCTGGATAAGGTAGATATTGATAAACCGGCAGTGCGTGAAATTGTACGAATGATTATAGAAATCAGTTTGCAAACTGAAAATTATAAGATTGCAGCTTCGATGATAAATAAAATTCCGTCATCAAAAATGAATCACCTTGATGCAGAAATTAGATACAACGAAGCAATTCTTTATGAGAAAAGCGGTAATCAAGACAAGGCTGTCGATTTATTGTTGAAAATTTTTTATTTGTATCCGTCAGATGTGTTTTGGGTAGAAAAAAGTGTGAAAGAAGTTTTGCGTATTTATAATGAACGAGGCGAAACGGAACGCAATGAACGAATAATAAAAATGTTTGAAGACAAATATTTTCGTATGGATAAATAAAAATTAATCTATGGAATAAGTTGCAGTGAACTTGTTTCACTGCATACATTCTTCACCACGGCAGGAATAATTTTTTTTATTTAGCTCAAACGGTCTTTCCTGACAGAAAATATCAAATGAATGCACAGTTTAAACGGTGTTTTAGCCTAAATTAAATTTTACTGACTCAACCGGAGAAATAGCTAATTTTGAGAATAAATTTCAATTATGTAATGACATTTTTTTATAGATGACAGACCTCTATTCCTAAACTGAATAAAAATCTAATACCGTGAATGAAAATTATTTTTTTTAATACCAATGAAGAAGCTTGTAAAAAGGTTTGTGATCTTACCTTATGAAATTGTATTATTGCAGTCCTATTTTGGGGAGTAATAATAAATGTGTATTTATGAGGATTGTTATGGAATCTAAGCCTGTAAAAAACATCTCAGATAAAAAAGAAAATCTTCGGGAAAAAATTGTGATGTTGTGCTCGAAAGAACGAATTGAAAAGGCGAAACCTTTTGTAAACTGGGTTGGAGCATTATGATTAAATTCTTTGTTACGATAGAAGAAACTGTTTCAAAAACATTTGAGGTTATTGCCGAAAATGAAAATCAAGCTAAAGAAATAGCTATGAATAATTATAATTCAGGAAAATTCGTACTTACTCCGGGAGAATTAACACAAAAACAAATTCAAGTCAGCGATGATAATAACACTTTAATAAATTGGGAAGAATTTTGATGAATTTTAATTTTGATATCTCGCTTGTTGAAAATTACAAAAGTAAATCGCAAATAAGCAGAGTTCTTACGGAAGATTGGGTAGAACGAAATTTGTATTGTCCTATTTGTGGTAAAACATACATAAACAGATATGAAAATAATCATCCTACCGGAGATTTTTATTGTACTGATTGTAATTCCGATTTTGAATTAAAAAGCAAAGAAAGTGCTTCTGAAAAGTTATCAAAAACTATTGTTGACGGTGAATATTCGACAATGATTTCCAGAATAACTTCTTTAAAAAATCCGAATTTCTTTTTTATGATGTATAAGAATTATTCTGTACAAAATTTCATTTTAATTCCAAATCATTTTTTTACTCCGGAAATAATAATAAAGCGAAATCCTCTAGGTCCGAATGCACGCAGAGCTGGTTGGACTGGATGTAATATTGATATTTCATCAATTCCGGAATCAGGAAAGATTTTTCTTGTAAAAAATAAAATTCAAATAGAACCGGAAAAGGTAATTGCCAGTTATAAAAAAACAAAAACATTAAAAACAAATAGTTTGGAATCAAGAGGTTGGATTTTAGATGTATTAAATTGTATTGAAAAGATTCCGAACAAAGATTTTACGTTGAATGAAGTTTATAAATTTGAAGATGAATTAAAATTAAAGCATCCTCTAAATAATTTTATAAAAGATAAAATTCGTCAGCAATTGCAATATCTTCGAGATAAAGGATTTATTGAGTTTATTTCCCCCGGACATTACAAAAAAATCTAACTACTGGAAAACTAACAGCGTGAAGTATAATTTCTTGCTCATTGCACACGAGTATTTGTTTGTATTCAAAAAATTAAGTTAATTAGTTGTGAAAATTTACAGTCGTTCAGTCATTCAATTTTTTCTTGAAAATATAGGTTTTGTATTTTTTAGTGCCATCGTTGAATTTTTCGTAGATTGATTCTTCAATTAAAATAAAGCCGTTTTTTAAATACCATTGCCAATTACATTCACAATCAGTCCAAAGATATAAATTTTTGTAATTCAAATTTTTTAAATGATTCCAAAGTTTTTCAAAGATAATCGAACCGTATCCTTTTTTGCAGCTGACAAAAAGTGAAAGTTTAATGTCGTTTTCATTCATTAACGAATGAACTTTTGAATCCATACAGGCAAGATATTCTGTACAAAGGTTTATGCTTTGTTTTTGTGCCGCAGTGAAATCACCGGCGTTTTCGGAAATCCACCGATTCAGATTGTTTTTATCAAATTTTTTTTGAAAGAAAGTCACTGCCAAAGGTTCTTGATTTTCCGCAATTTGAAAAGCAAGTCCGTTTTCAAAAAAACTGTTTTGCAAAATTATTTCAGTATAAAATTTCCGGAAAGAATCTTCCCAATCGGAAAAACTCCACAACGGTTTTACAAAATCAACGATTTGAGAAAAATATTCTTTATTAAAAGGCACAACTGATTTATTCATAAGATTTTAATGAGAAAAAATGATTGCAATTGATTATTTATCATCGATTTAATGGCTCAGGATGACCGATTCCGGAATTACCGTTCCAGGCGATATCAGACCAGATTTTAATCATTTATTTTATCTCCAAAGGCAAAAAGAATATACGACATAAAAAAACGGTCAAAAGACCGCTTTGATTTTCTCACTCGTGGGAGGAAATCTAACCCCGGGCCCATAATGAGCCTCCTAAAAAATATTATATTGTTAATAATATAATAAAGTAAAAGCAAAAAGTTCACTTTTTTATTGAATCAAGCCAAATTTTCACATCTTGCTTTGTTGGATTTGTTAAACCTAAACCTTTTTTATGAATTGATTTTGGAGTAAGTTCCGTAATTTTTGAAAGTGTTTCATCTCGAAAAGTTGAAGCATAAGTACAAAATGGAATGACAGTTTTTCCCTCAAATGATTTTTGGTTTTGAAGAATCCAACCTTGTACAATCATGGGGCAAGTATGCCACCACACAGGAACACCGATAAAAATTGTTTCATATCCGTCAAGATTCACTGATGATTTTATTTTTCGATAAATTTTATTATCTCGTTCTTCTTTTGCCACAACAGTACAAGATTTATATTGTGCCGGATATGGCTCAGCAGATTCCAGTCTGAAAATATCTGCTTTTGTCATTTCTGCAATATAATTTGCCATTTTTTGAGTTGTTCCTGTATGGCTGAAATAAACAACTAAAGATTTTTGATTTTCTTCTGCGAAAATAGCTTGGGTAAAAAGAAAACTTAGAATTGAATAAATAATAATTTTCTTCATTTTTTCTCCAGTATCGCTTTATTTTATTAAAACTAATTTGTAGTGTCTGTTGCCTAATCCTATTTTTTCGGCATGTTCCAAAGTGTGAAGTCCGCTTCTGCTTTCTACACGTTGTCTGAAAGTTTCATTTCCTTTTGCATCCCATACAAAATCGATACAAGCTTGGTCTAATGCCACAGGGTCAACGGACGCAGCTATTCCGATGTCGTGTATGTCCGGTTCAGCCGGGTTTCCGTTACAATCACAATCAATAGAAATACGATTCATTACATTAATATAAACAATTCTTTTCCCGTTTCCGAGATAGTCGCTGACAGCTTTTCCGGCTTCAGCCATAGCTTCACAAAAAGCAATTTGTTCTCCGCCCCAAAGTTCGGTAAGACTTGTACCGCCGGAATGAATATTTATTTTTCCGGTTACGCTGCCCATTCCTATTGAAATATTTTTGATTGCACCGCCGTATCCTGCCATTGCGTGTCCTTTAAAATGACTGAGTACAAGATATGAACCGTAATCAGGAAATGATTTTCCAACGTAATTTTTTTTCAACCGTTTTCCGTCTTTTATTGTAAGAACAAAATCACCTGATTCATCTTGAATGTCGACTTGAGCAATGGCTGTAAATCCGTGCTTTTCGGCTGTTTTTTTATGTTCTTCCGATGAAGATCGTTTCCCGCCGTATGCTGTATTACATTCTACGATTGTTCCGTTAAGTTTTTGTACTAGATTCTTTATTAATTCCGGACGTAAATAATTACTTTTCGGAGGTTCTCCGGTACTGACTTTTACGCCGACTTTACCTGTGCTTTCCCATTTTAATGCGTCAAAAATTTTTACCAAATATTCCGGTGTTATTTCTGATGTAAAAAATACCGTTGATTTTGCATTTTTGTCTTGGTAATCAAGATTACTTAAATGGATAATTTCACCGCCGTTTGTTTTGATTTGAGTATTTTCTTTTGAAGAAATATTTGAAACAGAAAATACAGTAAAGAAAATAAGAAATAAAATATTTTTTTTCATGATAATGAACTCCTAAAATAATATAATTCTACAAGTTAAAGTGAACTTTAAGTCAAGTGAATTAATAAGGAAATTTTATCAAAATGAATTATTCTATCGGTCAAATGGCAAAAAAATTGGGATTAACGACAGCAACGCTTAGGTATTATGAAAAAGAAGGCTTGCTTCCGTTTGTAGAACGAACAAGCGGCGGAATTCGACAATTTACAGAAAAAGATTTTGAATGGCTTATGATTATTGATTGCCTGAAAAAGACCGGAATGTCGCTTAAAGATATTCGCAGTTTTATTGAAATGGTAAATCAAGGGGATTCTACCATAGAAAATCGTCTTAATCTTATACAGAAACAGAAAAAATCGGTAGAAAATCAGCTTGCGGAATTAGCAGAAATTTTAAAAGTTTTAGAATTTAAAGAATGGTTTTATGCAACCGCATTACAAGACGGAACTACAGAAAACGTTATGAACATGAATATAGAAGATTTACCGGAGCCATTCCAAGAGACTAGAAAAAAACTAATCGGAAAAGAATACAACTAAAAGATTCAATCTGGCAAAAATCGGAATCACAAAATATTACACAATCTCGCTTTTATTCTTTCAGAGGTCAATTCAATTTCCTGGTTTATTACGCTGTTTATTCTATTTTGCACAGAGTTGTCATTAATAGCCGTTTGTGTGCATTGAAAAAGTGAAGACGGAAGAACATTTAATTCCAGAACGATTTTTTCCAAGAGTTTATATGTCACAAATTTTGTTCCAGTTTCTATTACGCTCAGATGATTCGTACTGATTTCCAACTTTTCAGCCAGTTGTTCTTGGGAAAGTCCCAGTTGCTTTCTGTATTTCTTTACGTTTTCTCCAAAAATTTTTTTTATGTTTATTTCTTCCATTTTATAAAGATACATGGTTTTATCTCTAAATATAACAATCTAAAAGAATGTTTTATAGTTAAACTTATTCCAAAAGAATTGATTTTCAATTCTTTTTAATGTATTATTCGTCAAACTCATTCTAAAAGAAAGATATTCTTGAGGAGTGAAAAGATTAAAATTAACAATAAGGAAGGTTTTTATGAGAAAAACAATTTTTTTTGGATTGCTCATTTTTTTGAGTATGAGCGTAATGTCTGTTTGGGGCTGGGAATATGAAAATGAATCAGCTAATGAAATGTTACTGAAAGCTGTAAGACAAATAAATCTTGAAGATTTAGAGGATGCTATAAGTAAGGGAGCACAAGTAAATTATCTAGATTCAATGGATAAAACAGTTTTGATGTATGCCTGTGAAAATAACTGGTATCTCGGAGTGAAGAGACTTTTGGAAGCAGGTGCAATTGCTTCTTTTCGTAATTTCTCAGGTCAAACAGCTATGATGTTTGCTGTAAAGTATTGTAATGATATCCGGTTTGTAACATTGCTAAGAAGCTATGGGGCAGATATAAATGAAAAGGATAATACTTCTAAAACCGTTTTGATGTATGCCGTTGCGAATCAATCAGAAGTAATAATTAATCACTTATTAAATGAAGGGGTTAATATCGGGGCTACAGATATGTTTAGGAATGATGCTGGAATGCATGCTGTTAAAGAACAAAATTTGTATGCTTTAAGTACATTAAGAAATGCTAATGCTGTAAACTGGCAAAGAACAGATACAGAAGGTAATGATATTTTTATGTTAGCTTGTTTAAGTGGCAAAATTAACTTGGTAACAAAAGTTTTAATGATTGCTGGTGCTGTGAATCTTAATTTTGAAGGAGTGAACGATAGTGGAAAACCACTTTTAATTCGTCTTATTGAAAATAATATACAAAATCCAATTATAGGACTAGTGATGGATCGACATGATCCTGAGACTATTCTTCATTTAAAAGATATAAATAATAAAGATGTTAGATATTGGGCTAAAAGAAAGAAAAATACGTTTGTATTGGAAAAATTAGATGAGATAGAAAAGGAATGGGCAAAATGAGAAAATTATTTTCTATTTTATCACTATGCGTTGTTCTTTTAGCTTCTTGTAAAACATTGAGTAAAACAGTAATTCCGACATCAGAACCGAAACAAGTAGTTTCTGAGTCTCAGCTATTATTTGAAAAATTGCAAAAATACGTTTTAGCTAATGATGTTGCTTCACTTAAGATTTTAGTGGATGATACTAAACCGAAAATGTTGCGGTCAGTAATAGATAATGTAACAGAAAATAACGGAAGAACATTGTTGCATTTAGCTGTTTGGGATGAATACCCGGAAATCGTAAGAATACTTTTAGAAAAAGAGGCGTCAAAGACAGTAAAAGACGGTGCCGGAAAAACAGCTGTTGACTATGCGAAAAAATCAGAAAACAAAGTTATCAGAGAGCTTTTGGGAATCAAAGATGTCCAAGAAAAAGTTTCAGAAAAAAAGGAAACTAAAAAGACAGAGACAGTTGTTGAGCCTAAAAAAGTAACAAAAGAAAAATCAGTACCGGGGTTTACCGATGCTTCAGGAAAATACGATATTATTTTCGGTGCAACAGATTCTAAATTACTCATAGCTGTAAAAGAACAAAATTATGGCGAAGTAAAAAAAATATTAGATTCCGGAAGTAATGTTAATGTAACGGATTTACTTGGAAATAATGCTTTATTTTATGCAATCAATTCAGAACATGATGTAATGGTAAATCTTTTACTTTCATACGGTATTAGCTGTAATACTCCAAACAATGCCGGTCGGTTACCGTTTTTGTACGCAGTAAATAAAGGTAATATAAGTATAATTGAAGCTTTATTAAATGCCGGAGCAAGTATAAATAAAGGTGACATAGAGGGAATTACTGCAGAACTACTTGCAGTAAAAAATAAAGAAGTAGGGATTCTTAAATATCTTGAATCGAAAGGTTCTTATTTGTTGTCAACAGATTCGAATGGAAACAGTTTACTTCATATTGCAGTCAAAAATGAAAATATTGGGATAGTAAAATTTCTTCTACAAAACGACGGTGATGTTTATGCAAAAAATGACCGCGGTGTTTCTGTTCTAGAAATGATGAAAGAATCTAAACATAACGGTATACAAGCAATAGCTCAAGATTATGAATAAAAATATATTTTTTATTTTATTTGTTCTGCTGGCGACTTCTTTTTGTTGGTCGGCAGAACAAACTTATTATGTAAATCCTCAAACATCACCTTCATTGACAATTGTAGAAAATGCAAATGTAATAGCCAATATGTATTGGTATCATATTGAAAATGAATATAACAGAACGATATGTATGGCAAAAGAAGCTGTAGTAAATGACTCGGTCAAAGAATTTATTGCCAGTGAAAATGATTATTTGCAAACAGATAAGATTTCTTTAACTTGGGATTTTAGAGAAGATGACGGAAAAGAATCGAAAGACGGAATTTATTATCTTATATTAAAAGAGACAAACAGAAGAAATAAGACTAAATCTATTTCACATAAATATACTATTCACCTAGATCGCAAGAAACCACTTATTTCAGTATCATTATCGAAAACAAAGGTTTTTAAAAATAAAAGTGATGTTTTCACTATATTAATGGGTAAGAATTCTGAAAAAGCAAATATGTGGCGTGTATTATTGGACGGTCAACATGTTTTGTATGAATCTAATTTGTCTAAGAATGAAACAGTTTCTTTTCCTATAGGAATTGGACTTTCTTATTTCGAATATCGTGACTTACCGGAAGGACCTCATGAAATAAAAATAATTGCAAAAGATTGTGCCGGGAATACAACAGAAAAACAGCTTCTTTTTGATGTAGGTGTGCATCCGCTTCGACTTAATATTTTCTCATCTTCAAACGGTATTATATATAACTTAGACAAGTCAGTTTCTCCTATAAAATATATAGGAACAGGTATTACCGGAAATTATTGGGAGACAACAATTAAAGATAATTTCGGAGCTGTCCATTTTTCTGGTGTTTATCAAAATGAATTTGATGTTACTTGCAGTCCGTTTGTTTGGGACGGAATTTCATCGCTTACCGGAGCCAGAGTTCCGGAAGGTGAGTATATGATTGAAATGCTTTGTCGTGACAGTACCGGAAATGAAATGAGTGGAAATTTTCCTTTCTATGTAAGCAAAGAAAAAATAAGAGATGTGAATTACGGTAAACCGCCTTTTATTTCCGGGCGGTATGTGGATGATGGATTTAAATTGCAATTAACAAATTATAAAGATGTTGTTTCTTCTGCGGTTTTGTCTGTCAGCAAAGATGGGAATATAATAAAGGATATTCAGATAGAAGATGTAAATCAAATCTTTTGGGACGGAACGGACATTGAAGATAAATCCGTTTTGTCTACTTGGGAAGATTATGATTTTGAATTAAAAGTAACAAATACAGATGGTAAAGAAGAATGTTTTAAAACAACAGTACGAACTGCACTTGTTTGTTCCGGAGCTTCTGATACCCAAAGAAAGATAAAGATTAATTCAATTTATTTTGATCCGAATGAATCTGATATTTTCAGAGAAAATATGTTTTTCTCGGCAAATTCAAAGAGTTTGCAAAAAATAGCTAATGCTTTGCTTTTGCAAATGTCTGAAAATGATGTGTTAATTCTTGCCGGAAATGCAAACTATACTACATATCCAAATGCAACTTTAATGCAAAAAGAAGAGAAGGCACTTATACGGCTTTCATCTAAAAGAGCTCAAATCGTGAAGAAAATCTTAGTTTTTTACGGATTGCCGGAAAATAAAATCGTCATAAAAGCAAACGGTGGAGATGCGTATGAAGTGTTGCCGTCAAGTTCAAATAATTGGCGAAACAGGCGAGTTGACTTTTTTATTGAGACAAAAGGAGATTGATTGTTATGAAAAAGAGTTTTGTGATTTTTTTTCTGGGGATATTTTATATTTCCGGCATTAATGCAAATTCAATTGATGATTATTTTATAAACGCTTGTAAAAACGGGAATTTATCACGTGCAGAAAATTTATTGGATGAGGGAGCTAATATTGAAGCTCGTGACGGTTCAGACAGACAAACGGCTCTAGTATTTGCTGCAAACGAAGGACATATAGATATAGTACGTATGTTGATAGACAGAAGAGCAAACATAAATGCTCAGGATGATAAAGGCTGGACTGCGTTGTCCGAAGCAAGTTATCAAGGACGTTATGATGTAGTAGATTTTCTTTTGGGAAAAGGAGCTACGACACTTTTAAGTACAAGCTGGATTGATTCTCAAAGGTATGGTAATGCGTTGTTTTGGTGTGTACAAAGTTATTTTAATGAGTATAAAGATAAAGTTGCTATAGTAGAGCTTTTGCTGAAAAATAATGCTGAACCGGAAGGAAAAAATGATGATAATTTAGATACTTTGGGAATCGCAAAGCAAAGAAATTACAAAGAAATTGTAGATTTGCTGGAAAAATATAAAAAAGAAAGAATCGCAAAATTCAATGAATATGCTTTGTTGGAAGCAATAAGAAATCATGATATTTCTAATGCAGAAAAATATTTGAAACAAAAAGTAAATCCTAATTCACTTTTGCCAAACGGAGAAAGTCTACTCAATTATGCTGTTTCCGCACAAAATTATGCAATGGTAAAGCTTCTTTTGGAATACGGTGCAAATCCTAATACTCAAAATGAACTCGGTACTACTGCATTTATGACAGCCGTAAAATACGGTAATCAACCTATAGTAAATTTATTACTCAGCTACGGAGTTAATCAAAATCAAACAGACAATCAAGGACGTACGGCATTGTTTTATGCTGTGGAAAATAACGATATTTCAATATTATCCGCACTTTTAAGCAGCGGAATAAATAAAAATACAACAGATATTTATGGAATGACTGCATTTTTGTATTCATGTACATTGGGAAATATCAGTGTATCTAAATATTTAATGAAAAATGGTTGCAGTGTTTCTATCTCTGATATGTATGATACGACGGCTCTTCATATTGCCGTTCAGAAAGAATCGTTACAGTTGGTGCGTTTGCTTTTGTCTGACGGAGATATAGATATTTATGCAGTTGATGCAAGCGGAAATGATGTTTTTTATTACGCAGAAAAATCAAATAATAGTCAAATAAAAGAATTGTTGGAGATGGAAAAAGATGAATGGTAAAATTTTAATTCTTTTTTGTTTGTTATTTTTGATTAGTTGCGAGTCTGCTCCGTTTACAACAGGATTGTTGGAATGTGATACAGATGTATATAAAACACAGGAAGATGTGAGCTTGTTTAATGCAGCAAAAACAGGTGATATGTATAATATAAAATTAGCATTGGAAGAAAAAGCCAATATAAATGTGTCAGATAGATTGGGACAAAGTGCTTTAATGTGGACAGGTTGGAACGGTCATTCAGAAATTATAAAATACCTTGTTCATTATAATGATGAGCAATTGACTTTAAAGAAAAAGGGAAAAAATAAAAAATATGTTCCGTTGAAATACAAGAAGATTTCTCAAGAAAAATATAATGCCTTGTTTTGTCTGATTATGTCTAATTCAATTCAGAAAAAAGAAGCATTGAAATGCATGAAATTACTTTTGGAAAAAGAACCATCTCTTTTGACAATAACAGATAAATATAATGAAAATTGTTTACACAAAGCTGTTCGTTCCGGAAACAAGGAATATCTGGAATTTTTCTTAAAAGAACTCAAAAAAAGGAAAGAAAAAAGAAAAAAATCTGTTGAACAAATGAAGCTTTTGCCGGAAAAAAATGAAAAGCAAATTGAAGAGCAATCAAAAGATACAGAAAAGCAAAAAAAGCAAAACAGATTTATCGAACAGACAAATACATTTTCTGAAACACCTCTTGTTTTGGCGGTAAAACTGCAAGAAGCTGAAATGGTAAAAATCCTTATAAAGGAAGGGGCAAATATAGATGTAAAACTTCCTGATATAAAAATGAAAAAACTGGATGGTAAAGAAGAAAAATCTAAGCAGACATTATCTGTGATTGCTTTTGATGGCGGACATGGGGATTACGGTGTTTTTCTGGAAGTAATGAAAGAAAAACTAAGAATTGCTATTGAGAATAAAGTATTGCCCAAAGATGAAGAATTAGAAAAAGTATTTGAAATATATATGGGAAAAAATACTGATATCAGTTTTTTTATAAAAGTTTATAAGAAGTTTTCTTCTGGAGATATAAAAAATCCGGAAGACTTGGATGACGAGACTTTTAGGGAAAAAGAAGTAACACTTTTCAATTTGCTTGAAACTGCCGACTTTTCGATACAACAAAATATAGATGCGGTAAAAGAAGCTTTAGCTGAAACGCCGGCGTTGGTAAATTCTACTAAATATTATGCAAGTGAATACATGAATAAGACTCCGTTGCAATTGTGTATCGAGAACGGAAATGTTGATTTATTTAATGCGGTTTTTCAAAAAATAAATATGTTTAAGATTAAACGTGTTGGCAGTGGATACGGAGATTACCTAGTCTGTGCAATATTGAAAAAGCGACCGAAAATAATTGATGTTTTACTTACTTATGAAGAAAGAGAAGAAAATAATTTTTGTCCCGAAGAGCTTATGGCGGTGCATCATGGATTGTCAGCAAATTTAAGTGAATTTGACACTCCGATTCCTCTTGTTCAATTTATAATGACAGATAAATTAAGAAGTAATCGAGACTTATTAAAAAAGACTTTGGCTTATTATAATCCACAGTTTGCAGAAAATACTAATTATGCCGGTAAAATCTTTGAAGCAGCATTAAAATGCAAAGATGAATCACTTTTGCTTTTAATTAAAGAATTTCCGGGATTTAATCCTATCGAAAAGGTTTTTGAAGGGCGACCGCTTCAATATGAACTGATTGAGAATAACTACTTTGAAACATTAAAATACTTTATTAACGAAGGTAACTTGAAATTTCATTGGAAAGATACCAAAGGGAAAAAACATTTTAAAGATATTCTTGATGACAGAAAAGATGAACCGGAAGTCGCAGAGATTATAGAATTGTTGGAATCTAAAAATGTTATTTTTTCAGACGTAGAGAAATTCTTTTCCGATGTCGGGGAAGGTGTCAAAAATCTTTTTATGGGTAATTGAAAAAATAAAGGAGAACTGTATGAAAAGACTTTTAGTTTTGTTTATTTTATTTTTTACGTTTAATGTTTTTGCACAATTGAGCTTATCGTATGAAAAGGTAGAAGTGGCACTAGAAAATGCTGCTGATGTTGTGCGTTCTTTGACCGCTCCCACAGAACTTGAAGTATCAGGAACGATAACACCGGTAACAAAAAGTTACTTTGACAAACTTGTGGATGAAATAAGAACTCAAAAGAATTTAATCCATTTAGATTTGTCAAAAGTAGAAGGCTTGAAGGAAATAGAATCAAAAAAGTTTGTACGCTGTAAAAATCTAACCGGTATAGTAATTCCTGACAGTGTGACAACTATCGAAAAAGATGCGTTTGTTGGATGTTATAATTTAACAAATGTGACTTTTGGTAATGGTGTGACAACAATCGAAGAATATGCGTTTACAAGTTACCATAACTTGAGAAGTATAGTAATTCCTGACTGTGTGATAACTATTAAAGAAGGAGCATTTCAGAATTGTAATAACTTAAGAAATGTGACACTTGGTAAGAACGTAGCAATAATTGGGGTTGGAGCGTTCACAAATTGTGATAACTTGAGAAGTATAGTAATTCCTGACAGTGTAGAAACTATCGGGAAAAGTGCATTTGAGAATTGCAATAACTTAAGAAATGTGACACTTGGTAATGGTGTGACAACAATCGAAGAAATGGCGTTCGCAGATTGCGATAACTTAAGAAATATAGTAATTCCTGACAGCGTAATAACTATCGGAAAAAGTGCATTTGAGATTTGTGATAACTTAACAGATGTAACTCTTGGTAAGAACGTAACAACAATCGAAGAAGTGGCGTTCGGAGATTGTGATAACTTAAAAAATATAGTAATTCCTGACAGCGTAATAACTATTGGAAAATTTGTATTTGATGATTGTAATAACTTAACAAATGTAACTCTTGGTAAGAACGTAGCAATAATTGGGTATGGAGCGTTCGGAAATTGCGATAACTTGAGAAGTATAGTAATTCCCGACAGTGTAACTTCTATTGGGAAGGCGGCATTTTCTTATTGCAAGGATTTGGGAAAGTTTGAAGTTGGTATAAATAATAAAAGATATTCATCATCAGATGACGGCAAGATTTTATACAATAAAGATAAAACAGAATTGATAGCATATCCGTCCGCATTCGAAAAGGTGATAATTAGTAACAATGTGACTATCATTGGGGATGCAGCATTTAGAGGATGCAAAAAATTAACAAGTGTAGTGATTCCTGACAGTGTGACAACAATCAGAGAATATGCGTTTTCTTATTGTGAAAATTTAAAAACGGTGAATTATAAGGGAACGGCGGAACAATGGAAAAAAATAAGCATTGGTTTAGGTAATGAATATTTAACAAATGCGACAATAAATTATAATTATAGTGAATAATTTTAATATTAAAAGGAGACAAGTTTGATGTATTGATTGCTTCAACAAGTCTCCTTTTTTTTATTATCAATGGCAGTCAATACAAATTGATTTGAGAAAAAAAGTGAGGGGAAATATATGAAAAGGTTTTTAATTTTGTTTTTTGGTATGTTTTTGACATTCAATATTTTTGCACAAACATCTTATAAAAAGATAGAAACGACATTGGAAAATGCGGCTGATGTTGTACGTTCTTTGA
>JAGANG010000021.1 GCA_017624275.1 Spirochaetales bacterium
ATTAAAGCAATATTCAAAATTTATTGAACAGGTGCGTTACAATATTGAGAATGTTGTTCCTGAGCCGTTTACGACTGCGATAAAAGAGGCAATCAAGAAAGGTTTTCTTTCTGATTATTTGAACCGAAAATCTACGGAGGTACAAAATATGTTACTAGCAGAATATGATTATGACACAGACATTGCTGTTCAACGAAAAGAAGCGTTTGATGATGGCATAGCAATCGGTGAAAAAGTCGGCGAAGAACGTGGCATTTCTATCGGGCTGTCGCAAGGTGCACAACAAGCCAAACTTGAAACTGCGAGAAAGTTTCTTGCTATGGGGCTTTCTATAGAACAAGTTGCTGACGGTACCGGCTTATCTGTTGAAGAAATAGAAAAACTATAGTTTTAGTTATCCAAGCAAAGCTCAAAAAGCAGGCAGTATGCAAAATAATTATACTGTCTGCTTTTTTATCTAAAATCCATTTTTGACAAAGAATGCTGTTTTTGATATAAGCGACACACAATGATAACATCATATCGATTTTCCGAAGAAACAGAATTAGACATCAAAAATGAAATAGAAGAGTACGGCGGCGGTGAAATATTTTTTGGTTGCAGTATTGACGAAGAGGGAGTGATTTTTCAGGCACAACCGATTTGTTATGGTAATGAAGAAATGGTTTTGGCTCCGTACGAGATTGCAGAAAAATTTAATGCAGTTCTTCACAATCATCCGTCCGGCGTTACTCAACCTTCCGCCGCTGATATGCAATATGCGTCTGTTCTTAAGAATCAAGGAATCGGTTTTTTTATTACAAATAATACAGCATCACGTATTACTACGGTTATTCCGCCTATAGTTTTGCAACATTCTCGTAAGATTACTGAAAAAGAATTGGAAGAAATATTTTGTGACGACGGTAAAATCGCCAAAATGAAACCCGGTTATGAAGTTCGTGAAAATCAGTTGAAAATGTCAAAAACTGTTGCAAAAGCTTTTAATGATAACGAACTTGCATTAATAGAAGCTTCTACGGGAATCGGGAAATCCTTGGCTTATTTGATACCGGCTTTTTTGTATGCCGATAAAAATAATGCTCGTGTCGTAATTTCTACCAATACGATAACACTTCAATCGCAACTTATAAATAAAGATATTCCGTTTGTTAAGAAATTGCTTGATTCATCAAGTTCGGCATGTCTTATAAAAGGGCGACGCCATTATTTTTGCAAGATGAAAGCGTATCATTTGGACAGTGAATTGGAATTTTCCGAAGACGCTCAAGCTCTTAATGAAATATTGGAATGGGGAAATAATACTTCTACCGGAACAGTGGATGAATTAAATTTTGTCCCGGAAGCAAGTGTGTGGGAAAAAGTCGCTTCGGATGCAGATTTTTGTATGTCCAATCAATGTGTTTTTTTTAGAGATTGCTTTTTGCAAAAGGCAAGACGTGCAGCGAGCGAGGCGAATATTCTTATTGTAAATCATCATGTTTTATTTGCAGATTTGCAGCTTCGTTATGAATCGGGAAGTTTTAATGAAAATATTCTTTTGCCGCCTTATCAAAAAATAATTTTCGATGAAGCACATAATATTGAAAAAGCAGCCGGTACCTATTTTACTCATTCATTTTCCAAGAGTGGATTCTACAAATTTTTGTCACTTTATCGAGGCAAACGAGGAAAAAGTTTTTTAAAAAGTTTTATAAAAAAAATGTGTGCGTCACCTTCCAAAGCTCTTTATGCTGCCGGAGAATATGTAGAGCGTGAAGTTTGCGGAAATCTCGAACAGCTTTATGCACTTGCCGGGGATGAGTTGGAAAAATGTGAAGATTATATTCGTACTATTATAGATAATGAATATCGAGGCGGACGGCTGAGTCTTAATTACCGAGTTTTGCCGCAAGAGTGGGAGAGTGAAGAATTTCGTGAAGCCATAATTTTACCATTGAGAAATATTGTTGAGTCGATGGATACTCTTTTGCAAAGCATGAAGCAAGTAAATACATTTTTGGATTCTTTGTCGGATAAGGAAAAAATGCAATATGAGACGGATTTCCGGACAGTTCAAGGTTTTACCGGAAAGCTTGATTGTTATATGAAAGAACTTTCTATGCTGCTTTCTGCTGATGATCGCAGTGTAAATTGGATAGAAATTTTTGGGGAACCGGAGTCTCCTCTTTTTAATATAGTGTCGTCGCCTTTGTATGTAAGTCATTTTTTACATGACGCACTTCACAGTGTATTCGAGAGTGTTGTGTTTGCATCGGCAACTTTAACGGTAAATAAGAAGTTTGATTTTTTTATGAATATGACAGGGTTAAATCTTGTAGGAGAAGAAAAAACGCTTACCGTAAAAAGTTTTGAGTCTCCTTTTAATTACAATGAAGTTGTTCTTTTTGCTGTGCCTGTCGACATCCCGGAGCCGAATCATCCTGATTATAATGAAGCGTTGAATCGTTTTATTTATGAGAGTGTTAAGGCAACAAAAGGTTCTGCGTTTGTTTTGTTTACTTCATATCAGCAATTGACACGTTCTTATGAAGAAGTAAATCCGAAGCTTCGTGAAGCAGGATATCGCTCTTTTAGACAAGGAGATAAACCGAAAGATACTTTGCTTTCAGATTTTATTTTGGAAAAAGATTCCAGTTTGTTCGGAACAGATTCTTTCTGGGAAGGGGTAGACGCTCCGGGTGATACGCTTCGTTATGTAATGCTTACGAAGTTGCCGTTTAGAATGCCAACCGAACCGTTGGAGCAAGCTCGTGTAGAAGATATGGAACGACGCGGAATTAATCCGTTTATTAATTATACAGTGCCGACGGCTGTTATAAAATTTCGACAAGGCTTCGGGCGATTGATACGAACCAATTCTGATTACGGTATAGTGGCACTTTTGGACAGCAGAGTAATTTCTAAATCTTACGGGAAAACTTTTTTTACTTCGTTGCCTCGGTGCAAGTTTGTTTCCGGTACTACAGATGATATTATATCCGCAATGAAAGAGCACATCAGAGATATGGAAAAAAAGACTTAAGGGGATAATCTTTTTTATAGAATCGGTATATTGATTGCTTGTTAATATTTTGGCAATTGAGAATAAAATTTTTATAAAACAATATTCTCTTTTGTTTATTAACAGTGGAATAAAAATTGCGTAATGTATTTGCGATTTTTAAATAAAAAATTTATATGAAAGGAAAACTTAGGAGGGAATAATGAGACTTATTCAATTTTCCAAAAAATTATTATTTGTTCCGGTAGCTGCCGGAGCATTGCTTTGTTCTTGTATGGAAGCAACAGAAGGCGAAAGTGAGAAGAATACGCTTACGGTGGATCCGGAAAGTTCATTTACTTACAATATTAATGGTAACGTAAACTTTTTTGATTCAACAGAACAAGAAGATTCAGAATATGATGAAAAAGAATTTAAAAATGAAATTACTATTCAGTTTAACGAAGATGCAGCACCGACGATTGAGTATAATGGTTTAGAAGATGAAGTAACAATTACTCCTTATGTAGATAAAGGTCCTGCTCATTTAATTATCAGAGCTGAAAAGAAAGTTAATTATATCCTTAAAGGAACCAGTAAAAGTGGTTCATTGCTGATTTTCAGTGAAAAGAAATTTAAATTAACACTTGATAATCTTAATTTGTCAAATGATAGCGGTTTACCGGCTATTTGCAGTCAAACTAAAAAAAGATGTTTTATTGAAACTAAAGGAATTGCGACTATCAAAGATGCTGAAGGAGATGGTAATTATTTTTTAGGGTCTGCATATGAGAAAGTCGAAATCGGAGAAGAGATTGAATATTACGATGCTAAAGGTGCTATTTTCAGTGAAGGAGAGTTAATCTTCTGCGGAGATGAAAATTCAACATTGAATATTGAAGGTAGAAATAAGCATGCAATTGTAAGTGACCAATATGTTCGTGTAAAAAGCGGTAAGATTAATATAACAAAAGCTAAAAAAGACGGAATTCATACAAATGATGCTGTATTGATTCACGGAGGAGAATTGAATATTTCCGGAATTGAAGTTTCTCAAGGCGGTGCACCAAGAAAGTTTAACGGTATTCAATGTGAAAAAGGATATATTGTTATAAAAGGCGGAAAAATAAATATTACTTCTCCGGGAGTTGGGATTTATGCAAGTAAAGAAGAATTTAATAAGTCTGATATAATGACTGAAAAATCTTTTATTTATATTGCCGGCGGAGAAATTAATATTCAAACTGATGACCTTAAAGGTCACGGTATCAGTTCAAAAAGCCATTTGATAATCAGCGGTGATGCGAAAATTGATATTGCTGCTGAAGGTGATGATGCCAAAGGTATCGAAACAGACGGTAATGAAGATTATGCTGTTGAAGCTGAATATGAACGCGGTGATATTGTACTTGCCGGCGGAACTGTTAATATTTTCTCAAAAAATAGCGTTGTAGATCCTAGCGGAAAGCTCAATATTGTAGGCGGAACTTTGAATGCTATCGGCGGAAGTTGTTTTAGCAGAGACAAAGTTGAAAAAGGTTCTAAACCTTGCGGAATAGCAGATTTTGATAAAGCTATGAGAGCCGGAGAGGAAATAACTGTTGCAGGAAATAAAATATCTACTCTTCGTGCAGATTTGACTACTGCAAAAGTTGTGTTGATTAATGACACTTTAAAAGCCGGCGATGAAGTAGAAGTAACGGTTGGTTCTCAAACAGCTAAGGCTAAAGTAGAATAATAGTAAGTTAATTAGAAAAATTAGCAGTCGAGATATCGCTGCTAATTTTTTCTTATATACAAAAGGATTTATATATGAAAAAAAAATGGTTATTGGGGGCTTTTGTTACACTTCTGATTTGTGGTTGTGCAGTAGAAGATGATTCTGAAAAAAAAGGGAACTCTGAAAATAAAGAAAAAGAAACTGAATTATTAGGTACTTTTACTTATAACAATAACGGAGAAATCTCGTTTACAGATAATGAGTTTACTTCTGATAATGAAAACGTAAGCTTTGAAAAAAAAGTAGCTATTAAATTTAACGGTGTTAATGACCCGGAAGTTACAGGATTTGGCAGTGATATAACTCTTGAAGAAGATAAACTTCGAGGTGACGGGAAAACTTATTTGATTATACGTTCTTCCGTAAATGCTGAATATACTGTAAGCGGAAATTGTGAAAACGGAGCATTGTTGATTTTCAGTGAAAAGAAATTCAAACTCGTTTTAGATAATTTGAACTTAAGAAGTAATAATTGGCCGGCAATTAATATTCAGTCCGGAAAACGTTGTTTTGTAGAATTGAAAGGTGAAAATTCTTTGATTGGACCTGGAATTTTAAATTTAGGTGATAATCTAAAAAATCCTGATTATGTACAAGGCGTTTCTGATTCTAAAGATGAATATCTTGATGCAAAAGCTACACTTTTCAGTGAAGGTGAATTGATTTTTAAAGGTGAGGGAACTCTTAATGTTACCGGAAATTATAAACATGCAATTTGTAGTGATGACTATATTCGTGTGTTGTCCGGTAAAGTAAATGTGACAGGTGCACCTACTGACGGAATTCATGTTAATGACGCAATGTATGTAAACGGCGGTGAAATCAGTATTGTAGCCAGCGGAGACGGAATCGAATGTGAAAAAGGTTTTGTTTATGTAAACGACGGTAAATTGACTGTTAAATCTGGGAAAGCAGGAATTAAAACATCAGAAGATAAATATTTACCTTCTGATGCATTACATCCTTTTATTTTAATTGAAAAAGGTGATGTTGCCGTTACTACATCCGGAACTACCGGAGACGGAATTACAGCAGGAAGCTACTTGGCAATTACCGGCGGAAAAGTTGTAGTTGAAACAACCGGAGTTTCTGCAAAAGGCTTAAAAAGCGGTATAAATGATGATTCTACAATGAAGTGTGATATTGTAATTGCAAAAAATGCAGATGTTAAGGTTACAGCTAACGGTAATGCTTCCGGTGCTGTTGCAGTAAAATCGGCAGCAAATATTTATTTACGTGGTGGGAAATTAACAGTTTGTGCCCAAGGTTTCGGAAGTGTGGGAGTTTTGGCTTCTGAAAATATTGTTATTTCCGGCGGAGAAAATACTTTGTATGCAGCAGGAAATGTATTGAATGCTAATGAAGTGTCTTTTGAAAACGGAGCTGATTTATTGGCAATCGGATCAGGAATGAATTTTGGTAAAATTACCGGGCCTCAAAAATACATAGATGGTGGTTTTGATAATGGTTATGCTAAAGATGTAGAATATGAAATCGGAAATAAGAAAGGTACATTTTTAACAGATTTGAAACCGTTAGAAGTATTGTTTACTCAAAAAGATTTGGCTGAAAAGCCGGTAATAGAAATTGACGGAATAGACAGTTCCGCAAATTTTGAATTAAAACCATAATTTGGTAAATAAGGGAGCTTATTTTTTAATGGGCTCCCTATGTTTTTATAAAAAAACGTAATTATTTTGGAATAATCGAAAGACGTACGTACTAATAAAATTTAGAGGTATTTTTATATGAAGAGAGTATTTTTTTATCTATTACTTATTAACATTTTTTTAATTTCTAATTGTTTTGTCGGATGTGTTGTAAGTAATGATGATGACGATAAAAAGAATACTGAAAATGAAAAAGAAGAAAATACCGGAAGTGAAGTTGTATTAGTAGGTAAGTATAATGATGTTCTGTTTTTTGATGATGAAAATTACGGGGAAGATATTCTGAGTGAAGAAATAGTTTCTCCTAAAGTTGTTTCTATAACTTATAATGAAGATACTGTAGATGTTGTAAATCCATATGAGGACAGTGAAGTCAGTGTTATGTGTAACGGCGGAAATGTTATCATAAATGCAAATAGTGATGATTTTATTGTTTATGAATTATCCGGAAGTTCAGAAAATGGTAATTTTCGTTTTTACAGCAAGAAAAAATACAAGTTGGTACTCAATAATTTAAGATTGATATCAACTTCCGGACCGGCTATTAATATTCAATCTAAAAAGCGTGGTTTTATAGACATATATGGTTCGTGTAGCCTTGAAGATACTGCGAACGGATACAGCAGTGCCAATGAAGATGAGGATGCAAAAGGCACCATTTTTAGTGAAGGACAATTAATTTTTGACGGAGACGGAACTCTTTCCGTTACAGGTAATGAAAAGCACGCTATTGGTAATGATGAATATATTCGTTGGAATAATGCGACTTTGGAAATTGTTTCGGCTACAAAAGACGGAATTCATGTAAATGATTTAATTATTGTAAACAGCGGAAATATCATTGTTAAGAATGCCGGGAAAAATGCAATTGAGTGTGAAAAAGGTTCAATAGTTTTTACGGGTGGAGATATAAAGGTTAATTCTACTAATGATGCAATAAAGGCAAGTTATACCGGCGGAAAAAGCGGTATTAATCCTTATATTATTATCAGTAATACTGTAGTGGAAATTACAACTAATGATAAAGAAAAAGCACATGGAATAAATACAGAAAGTTCTGTTGTAATAAAGGATAATTCCAGCATTTCCATAAATGTTACCGGAGATGCTTCCAAAGGTATAAAAAGCGGCGGGTTGATAGCTGTAGGTTCAAACAGCGAAGATGAAACTTATATTTCTATTACCGTAAACGGCGGCTATGTAGCAGAAGAAGACGGATATGCTGAACCTGTAGGAATAAAGGCAGGAACAACTTATCGTCAAAGCAGCGGTCATGTGCGAATTAACAATTTCGGTGCTTGTGGACGTGGAATTGCTGCTTCTGGAAATATGGAAATTTCTAATTGTAAAATATATTCTACTTTGCATGGAGACTGTTTTACACGAGATGAAAATGCTGATTATAATGGTTATCCGAAAGCATTGAAAGTAAAAGGTTCTCTGGTTGTTTCAGATTCTGAAATTGTTATTGACTCTAAATATGGAAAGGGACTTTCAGCAGAAGATTTTATCAAAATAAAAAGCGGAGACTTTTTTATAAAAACAGGACATGAAGGGATAGAATCTGAAACTGTGGTAAATATAGAAGGCGGAAATATTTATGTGTATGCCGGTGATGATGCTGTTAATGCCGGCGGCGGATTCGGAGAATCGAAAGCTATAAATGTTACCGGAGGCTATGTTTACGCTGAGTCTTCCTGTGATGTTTTTGATTCTAATGGTTATATCAATTTTAATGGCGGTATTTGTGTACTTGTACGTACTCAAGACGGAGGAGACAGTGTAATAGATCCGGGCGATAATCTTTCCGGTAAAGGTATTCGATTTAACGGCGGGATAGTTTTGGCGGTAGGTTCTGTTAATGATATGTGGATTCAAGACATCGCAAAAAAATATACCGGAGATAATGTAATTATTAATAACAGCGGAATTTCTTTTAAGAATTTGGCTGCAATCAGCAGTGACGGAACGACTTTGTTAAGTTATTACAACGGAACAGCAGAAAATGCCGGAGTTTTGTATGCGTCAGATTCTTTAGCAAAAATATATAAAGACGTGACTGTTGAAAATATAGAATATAGTTATAATTATGAAAAATATGCAGATAAAGGAAGTGTTTCCGATTTGGGTACAGAAATCGTACATTCTATTGTAGAGAACTCCGGTTCCGGAAAAATGCCGCCTAGATAAAGGAAGTATATTTTTTTTCACATTATGAAAGGGATTTTAATAAATGGATAAAAGTCATTTAGCTGTTTATAATTATAAAGATGAAATAATTAAGGCTATTCAGGAAAATCAAGTAGTTGTTATTGAAGCTCCTACAGGGTCAGGAAAAACAACCCAGTTACCGCAAATTATTTTTGAAGCCGGACTTGATAAATGGGGTATTGTCGGAGTGACTCAACCTCGGCGTATTGCTGCGTACGGGGTAAGTAAACGTATTGCTGAAGAAATGAATGTGGAGTTAGGGCAGCTTGTTGGATACAAAATGCGTTTTGACGATTGTACAAGTGCCAATACAAAAATAAAAATAATGACTGACGGGATTTTGCTTGAAGAATTACGAAGTGACCCGATGTTGTTAAAATATTCTATTATCATCGTTGATGAAGCTCACGAACGTAGTTTGAATATAGATTTTATTTTGGGACTGTTAAAAGAAATTATAAAAAAGCGAGATGATTTTAAAGTATTGGTATCATCTGCAACAATTAATGCAAAGTTATTCAGTGATTATTTTGACGAAGCACCTGTAATTTCAGTAAAAACCAGTCCATTTCCGGTAGAAGAAAAATATTTTAAAGTAAAAGATGTTGAAGATTCAAAAGAACAAATATCGCTTATTTGCAGCATAATGTCTGATATTGAAAATAAAGGCGAGCCCGGTGATGTTTTGATATTTTTACCGGGAGAAGCAGCTATAAAAGATTGCTGTTCTCAATTGGAAATGTTGAACCGAGCGATTAGCGGTTCTATGGTTGTAATGCCTTTGTATGCAAGACTTTCTCCGGAGGATCAAAACAGAGTTTTTGATGTATTGCCGGAGGGAAAACGTAAAGTCGTTGTTGCTACAAATATTGCAGAAACCAGTATTACTATTAACGGTATTGTCCATGTAATAGATCCAGGATATGCTAAAATCAATTATTATAATCCGAGGACATTCACATCATATCTTGAATTAAAACCTATTTCACGAGCCTCTTGTGACCAAAGAAAAGGACGTGCCGGACGAACAGCTCCGGGAGTAGTGTATCGTCTTTTTTCTCGTGAAGAATATGAACGACGTGAAGAATACACAAAAGAAGAAATTTATAGAACGGATTTATCGGAAGTTGTACTTCGAATGTTGGATTTGGGAATTTATAATTATGAATCATTTGATTTTATTTCTCGTCCCGGACGCGGTGCAATTCAATCTGCTATGGATACATTGATTTCATTGGGAGCTGTAGATTCTCTTAACAGTCTTACACAAATCGGTAAGATGATGGTTGATTTTCCATTAATGCCTCGATTATCACGTATTTTATTAGAGGGAATGCTTGTTTATCCAGATGTGCTTTACAATGTGTTGATTGTAATTGCCTTTCTTTCGGCAAAGAAGCCATTTTTGTATCCGAGAGGTGAAGAGATTGAAAGTCAGCGAGCACAAAAAAAATTGTACGTAAAAGGCGGAGATTTTTTCACTTGGATAAATGTTTTTTATAAATACCAGAAAGCTCAAAATAAAGAACAATTTTGTAAGTTGTACTATTTAGATCAACGTGTGATGGATGAAATCTTAAATATTCATTATCAGCTTTCAACTATTTTGGAAAAACGTGAAGTAAAAATAGGAACAAAGTTTAACCAAGACCAGATTTTATTATGTATTTGTGCGGGATTAAAACAATACATTTGTCGTCGTCCTGAAAAAAAGAAGAGTGGATTTAATTCTGCTACAGAACTTGATATCAGAATACATCCCGGATCATTTTTGTATTACGATTCTCCTATGTGGCTCGTCGGTGGCGAAATTGTAAATACCGGACGAACTTATGTGCGTTCCGGTGCTTTATTGCCGGAAAAATTGGTTAAATCTCAATTGGCGGATGTATATTTGGCATTAACAAAACCGCAAACTACTAAAAAAAGTAAAGTTTTGGCTGCCGTAGCAACAGTAAAATCAAAGAAAGATGCTAATTATGAAACAAGAATTAATTTGTTTGATAAATATTTTGATTTAGAAAAAGATAAAAATGAATCATATTATAAGCTTCCTTACAGTATCTTGATTCAACTGAAAGATAAAAAAGAACAGTTAATTGAGATGGATTTCGGAAAGAAAAAGGCACGCCTGTTTTACAAAGATACTTTGATTGCACAAGATTATTTTTCTGTAATATTAAAGTATTTTGATGTGTTATCTTTGGATAACGGAGTAAACAATCAATATCCGGGAAGTTCAGCAATGATTTATCCTGATGATTGGAATCAATTATTTCGTTACCTGAAAAAATTATCATATCCAACAGTTAAACGTGGTAAAAGAGCTACAAAAGCTGCATTTTTGACATTACGCAAACTTGACGATGATACTTATCAATATTTTTTAGAGCGTGATATCTATGAATCTTTAGAAACATCTATTAATGCTCTCAATGACTTATTGGAAGAAAGTGTTCCAGCATGGACAGAAGATGAAAAAAAAGAAGTAGAGCAGACTTATAATAATCTCTTGCGAATGTTTAATGAAATTTCAGTTTAGGTAAATTATGAGAGAATATACGATTGATGATAAAAAAAGCGGAATAAAGTGTTTTTCATTTTTAAAAAAACAAGTCGGTGACAATGTAAAAAATAGCGATTTGTTTAAAATAATCCGAAAAGGCGTTATCCGTGTAAATGGAAAAAAGGTTGAGAGTTCTACGGTATTGCAAAACGGTGATATTGTGACTCTTTATATGGCAGAAGAGTATTTTAATAAGAAAAAAAATGCGTCTTTTCCCATTTATCACCTTGATATTGTTTATGAAGATTCTGATATTCTTGTTATCAATAAAGAGCGAAGTGTTTTAGTGCATTCTGACGGAATTGAATATCGCAAAAACTTAGTAGAGTATGTGAAAGGTTATTTATACCGTAAAAATGAATATTCGACAGAAAGTTTATTCACGCCGACTTTTTGCAACAGACTTGATTTTAATACTTCAGGAATTGTAATTGCAGCAAAAAATCATCAAGCTTTACAACGTGTGACGGCTGCATTTCGAGATCGTCAAATAGATAAAAAATATTATGCTCTTGTTTTCGGCAGGGTAGATAATGCTTTTCTTATAACATCAAAAATGGAAGAGCGACTCGACCAAAAGAATAAAATGAAATGCATAGGAACACAAGTTCTATATGAAATCCCGGAAAAAGAATTGTTTTTAAATGAAAATAAAGGTTTGTGTGCTACTAAAGTAGAGCCTCTTTTGTCTAATGCTCAAGGTTCACTTGTTTCAATTTCTTTATGGACCGGTAAAAAACATCAAATCAGAGCACAAATGAATAGTGTAGGGGTTCCGTTATTGGGAGATTTGAAATATTTTAGCCATGATTCTTTTCAATATTCTCAAGCTGTTGGATTTAATGGTTATTTCTTGCATTCATGCTTTTTGGGTTTGCCGGGATTTGGAGCGTTTAATTGTACTCCGGACGATGACTTTATGCATGCAGCACAAAGATTATTTTCTGAAAAAGAAGTTAATAAAATTTTTAATAAAAATGCTTGACGTAAGTCAAAAGCCATGATATAAAGCAACCATCTTGTTGCAGATGTAGCGAGATACTAAATGACCTGCTAGCTCAGTTGGTAGAGCAACGCCCTTTTAAGGCGTGGGTCAAAGGTTCGAATCCTTTGCAGGTCATTCTTTTAAATGTCGAATTCGTCTAACGGTTAGGACACAAGGTTTTCATCCTTGCAATAGCGGTTCG
>JAGANG010000022.1 GCA_017624275.1 Spirochaetales bacterium
AATAGTAACAACAATAGTAATAATAATGATAATTTTGATATAGGGGTTGGCAGCGGTAAGGAAAAAGTTACTCCCGGAACTATAGAAGAAACTCCGGAAGACGTACAAATCGTTATCAGTGCAAAAGAAACACTTGCTCCTGCAGCTGATGATGCAATTCTTTTTTACTACAGACCGGACGGAAATTATGAATATTGGAACCTATGGGTTTGGGCAGACGGTGCTGACGGAATCGCAGTACATTTTGCAGAACCTATCGATGTAGACGGAAAAAAAGTTGCTTATGTAAACTTCAATAATAATTCTGAAGTTTCTTCGGCAATCAGCGACATTCTTAACAGCAACGGAAAAGTAAACTTTATTGTAAGAAAAAGTACTCCTGATACGGAATGGAAAGCTAAAGATCCGGGGGATGATCAAGCATGGCAGCTTTCTTGGGGAAGATTTTTTGCAGTAATCAGCGGACAGAAAAATGTTTATGCAGTAGAAAAAAATGCAAAACCTCAAATTACTTCAGTAAACATGATTAGCCAGTTAGAAATGAAACTTAATATTTCATGTAAATACGCTATAAAAGGGATACCATCTAACAATGGATTTAAAATAACAGCAGATGACGGTTCTACTGTAAAAATAGAAAACATGAGAAATTTTACTTATAGAACAAAAGATGATGAAAAATTCTTAAATAATTATAACTATACTACCAATTTTTGGGTAAAACTCGCAGGTCCTTTAGATTTGAATAAAACATGGAAAGTTTCTCACCCTAGTTTTATTCCTGGAAACGGATTAGAAATCGGCATGAATGAACTTTACAGTATTACAGCCGCAGAAACAGAAGCTGTTAATGAAACATTGGGAGCTATTTATACTCCTGCCGGTACAACTTTCAAAGTTTGGGCTCCTTTGGCAAGCGATGTAAACTTGCTTATCTATGACCACTGGACTAAAGCAAAAGCTGACGGTGAAAAACACAATTTTATCCTTACAGAAGAAGAAGCTGCTGCTGCAACTACAGCAAACGGCGGTAAAAGAATTCAAATGGTGTTAGATAAAACTACAGGTGTATGGTCAGCAGAAGTAGCCGAAGATTTGAATGGTAAATACTATACTTACGAAATCAATAACGGCGGGGATACAAACAGAATTTGTGATATCTATGCAAATGCTGCAGCTCCGGACAGTGTAGCCGGACAAATCGTAGATTTGGCTACAGATACAGCTGCTCAACCTGAAGGATGGGAAAGTGAATATACAAACCCATTTAACGGTGGCTATACAGACGCAGTTATTTATGAAATGCACGTACGTGACTGGTCAAAAGCTTGGGGCGGTGACGGTAAATTTATCGAACTTGCAAACAGAGCAGAATTTATTAATCACTTGAAAGATTTGGGAATTACTCACGTTCAGATTTTACCTGCATTTGACTATGCAGAAAAAAACAGTGACTCTGCTTATAACTGGGGATACAATCCTTACCAATACAATGTACCGGAAGGTCGTTATGTAGTAGACCACGGTATAGACGGACGCAAAGCAGTAAGAGATTTTCGTGCATTGATTTTGGCATTGCACAATGCAGGAATTGCCGTAAATATGGACGTTGTTTACAACCACACTAACGGAACAGGCGTAGGCTCATTATTTGATATGACAGTTCCTTATTACTACTATCGTTTGGCTAACGGTGCTTATTCTAACGGTTCTGGATGTGGTAACGAAACCGCTTCTAACACAGCAATGTTCAAAAAATATATCATTGAAAGCTTGAAGCACTGGATGAAAGATTACCACGTTAACGGATTCCGTTTCGACCTTATGGGACTTCATGAAATCGAAACAATGAAAGAAATCTATGCAGAATTGAAAGAAATCGATTCTGCTGTAATGGTTTACGGTGAGCCTTGGACCGGTGGTACTACAGCTGTTGAAAACGGAATTACTTCTGACACTAAGAAAAAAATTGATGAAATGGACGGTGTAGGAATGTTCAATGACAACATCAGAAATGCCATCAAAGGTGCAGAATTCGGCGGATTCCAACACGGATTTGTTCAAGGGAAATATGAAGATAAAGACAATAAAGATTTAATTGCTGAAGTAATCGAGGGATTAAAAGGTTCTCCTTCATTAACAAAATTCCCGGGACGTTCATTGAACTATGTAGAATGTCACGATAACTACACATTGTTCGATAAACTTGCTATGTCTTACTTAGAAATTGAAGAAAGAGATTCTACACAAGGAAATTTATTGGCTGATTTAATAGCTGCAGGCGGACTTGAAACAGTAAAAGCTCAAAACAAAATGTGTGCTGCGATTATTTTCTTGGCTCAGGGAACTCCGTTTATCAACGGCGGACAAGAGTTTATGAGAACTAAAAACGGAGACCACAACAGTTATAAATCAGATGACAAAGTTAATGCAATCGATATGAGCTTTGTCGAAACAAACAAAGACGTTTACAATGTATACAAAGGTTTGATTGCATTGCGTAAAGCAAATCCAAAATCTTTCGGTGCTAATGCGGCAAGTGCAACAAAAGCTGCTGATGGTGTAGTTAAATATACAGCCGGAGACTTTATGGTTTATTTCAACTCTGCAAAAGCTGCTTTTGATATCGACACTACAGGTTATACAACACTTGTTGATGTAACAAGCGGTGCAGTTGTAGAAAGCGATGCTTTACCTACAAATGTAGCTGCAGGAAGCTTTGTTATCTTGAAAAAATAACAAACTGATAATTTGATTTAATAACAAGGGGAAAATAAACCCCCCCCCTTGTTATTACAGGACGTTCTATGTGAGACCTTCACATAAGGCGTCTCCCAAGGTATAGGACGAACGTCCTGAGGCGTTAGTTAAATACAGAGTAAAAAAATCAAAGGAGTAAATCTTGAAACAGTTTAAAATTTTTCTTTCATTAATAACTGTAATTTTGTTTATGTTCAGTTGTACTGAACCTACAGAAGATACAGATGAACCAAAAACTAAAGCAGTTGAAAGTGTAACATTGTCAGAAAACAGTATAACTGTAGCTCCGTTTGCTACGGCAAAACTAAAAGTGACAGTGACACCGAGTGATGCAGAAAATGCAGATGTTACTTGGACATCAAGTGATGAAGCAGTAGCAAAAGTAGTAGACGGAACTGTAACAGGTGTAAAAAAAGGAGAAGCAACAATTACAGCTACAGCCGGTGAAAAAACAGCAACTTGTATTGTAACCGTAAAAGATGAAATCCCTGTTGAAAGTATAACATTATCAGAAGAAAGTATAATTATAACTTTACCGGATTCAATAAAACTAACAGCAAAAGTGTTACCCAGAAATGCAGATAATGCTACTGTAACGTGGACATCAAGTGATGAAGCAGTAGCAAAAGTAGTAGACGGAACTGTAACAGGTGTAAAAAAAGGAGAAGCAACAATTACAGCTACTGCCGGAGAAAAAACGGCAACTTGTACGGTAACAGTAAAAGAACGTACTCAAAACAGTTGGGAGACATCTTCATTACCGGGGGATTATAAATTAAATAATGAATTCTGGGATAATGCCAGTGTATATTTTGTAATCACTGACCGTTTCTACAACGGAAATGAAGCAAACGACACTTCTTACGGTCGTGAAAAAGGTAATCCGATTGTTAAAGATGATGCCGGTAAGTTTTACGGTGGTGATATTGCCGGACTTACAGCAAAACTTGATTATTTAAAAGATTTGGGAATCAATGCTATTTGGCTTACGGCTCCTTATGAACAAATTCACGGTTTTTGTACCGGTGGAAGTAGTGAGTTTTCACATTATCCATATCATGGCTACTATGCAATGGACTATACAAATATGGATGCTAATATGGGAACAAAAGAAGAATTTAAAACTTTTGTAGATACTGCTCATGAAAAAGGAATCCGTATTGTACTTGATGTAGTTATGAATCATCCGGGATACAATACTGTAGAAGATGCAAAACATTTATACCCGGGAATTTTGAAAAATACTTTTACTGACGGTGTAACAATTACAGCAAAAAATTATCATGATTATATTGATTACAAGAATTGCGGAACAAACGGCTGGGACGACTGGTGGGGCGGAGATTGGATCCGTGCGGGTCTTTGTAAACATTACAAAACCGGCAGTGGTGATTTGAAAGGTTCTTGCGGTGGTTCTTTACCTGACTTTATTACAGAAAGCAATAATGCAGTCAGTCTTCCTGCATTCCTTAAAAAGAAGCATACACCTGAAATGGCAGAATATTATCCTACTGAAGGATACAGTGTTGTATCATTTGAAGAAAAAGAAAACTACCGTGTAAGAGATTACTTGATTTATTGGCTTTCAAGCTGGGTACGTGAGTTCGGTATCGATGGATTTAGATGTGACACAGCCAAACATGTTGAAAAAGAAGCTTGGGAACAATTAAAAATTGCATCTACACAAGCATTACGAGATTGGAAAGCTGCAAACTCAGACAAAAAAGTTGATGACAGTGATTTCTGGATGGTCGGAGAATGCTTTACTCATGGAGTAACTAAGGACACATATTATACAGAAGGTGGATTTAATTCTATGATTAACTTTAAATTCCGTTCATCTGCAAAATCTGCATTGACTAATGTTGCAAGTATAGAAGCAACTTATTCTGATTATGCAAGTAAAATCAATACGGATTCAGAGTTTAATGTATTAAGTTATATCAGTTCTCATGATACCGGAGCTCAAGATTCAAAAGGTTTGTTCTATTCAGATTATTCACTTAATGATGTAAATAAACAAATGATTGCCGGTTCATTACTTGCAATGTGTCCGGGTGCAATTCAAATTTACTATGGAGATGAAGCCGGAAGAAAAAACAGCAATGCAACTTTTAGTGGCGACAAAGACCAAAAGAATCGTTCACAAATGCCGTGGGCTGAAAATGAAGCGGGATATAATGCAGAATTGCCTTATTCTTTTGACAAGGATATCCATGCTCACTGGAGTAAAGTTCTTAACTTCCGTGCTGCTCACGTAGCAATCGGTGCAGGTAGCCACAAACAGGTAACAGATGTTACTGCCGGCTATGCATTCGCACGTGAAAAAGGTGATGATAAAGTCGTTGTTGTAATGGGAGCAACTGCCGGCGGTGTAACAGTTGACGTTTCGTCAATCGGAACAACTCAAGTAAGAGACGCTTATACAGATACAGTCGCAGCTGTAACAGACGGAAAGGCAACTTTCACTGTTACCGATGCAAACAACGGTACATTATTAATCGAAGCTGTAAACTAAACAGCACAAAAATAGGGGACGAAAGTCCTCTATTTTTGTTATTTAAGGAACAACTTGTCGAATTAAATCCTGTGGCATTTCTTTTGTCATTCAGAATGACTGTAAGTTATTCATTAAATTTATTTATAAAGCTTTAAACTGAAATTTTACAAACGACGAAGCTTTATCTTTCTTAAATTGCCAACTAATCTAATATTGTATATATATGGTTTATGCAAACAATTAATACTATAAATCAAATTTTAACAGAACTATTAATGAGTTCTCCGGTTCCGGATTTTGGCTATAACGGAATTCAGGTAGAAAATTCCGGAGAAATAAAGAAAGTGGCTTTTGCTGTAGATGTATGTGAAGAAACTATAGAAAAAGCAATCCGGTCAAAATGTAACTTGTTGATTGTACATCACGGTTTATTCTGGGGTAAAGATTTACCGATTACGGGGGGACATTATCGCAGAATAAAAGCGTTGATTGAAAACAATGTGGGACTTTTGGCGTATCATTTACCCCTGGACGGACATCCGGAAGTGGGAAACAATGCACAAATCCTAAAGAAATTATCTGCATCAAATTTTAAACCTTGCGGTTTTCATAAAGGTTTTGCAGTAGGCTATATAGGAGAATTGGAAAAACCTACGGAGATTGTAGATATTGCTAAGAAATTAGAAATTCCGTCTGACAGCTTGAAAATTTTACCATTCGGGAAAAAAGAAGTCACAAAAGTCGGAGTTCTTTCCGGTGGCGGCGGACATTATTTCCAAGAGTTTGTCGATGCCGGAGCGGAACTTTTTATTACCGGCGATGCGGAACATATTTTATACCATTCGGCAAAAGAGCAAAATGCCAATATAATTTTCGGCGGACATTATTATACGGAGATTTGGGGAGTTCAGGCATTACAACGTTTTATTGCCAAAGAACTTTCGATTGATACGGAATTTATATCTGTTCCTACGGGATTATAAAATCAATTAAATAATTTATATGCATAAGGAGATTCATAATGAATGATAAACCTTCTATCTCTATTATAGGAAGCGGTGTCGGTGGGCTTTTTGCCGGAGCTTTACTTGCAAAACACGGATTTAAAGTCAATCTGTTCGAGGCTCGTCCGCAAATCGGCGGGTATCTTACAAGTTGGAAACGCGGTGATTATTTGTTTGAGTCTTCAATGCATGAATTAAACGGTTTTTATCCTGATGACTTGAAATTGCGAACATTTCGATATTTGGGAATATTTGACAGAGTAAAATTTATTCCTGTGCAATCTCCTTATACTTCGGTATTCAAAGATGGCTACAAATTTACATTGCCTCACAATTTTGATGATTATGCAAAAAAGTTATGTGAAGAATTCCCGGAAGAAAAAAAAGAAATCACAAAGATTATCAACAAGATAAAGAAGATGTCATCGCAAGTTGCCGGATATTTACAAGAGCCGGATTTTTTAACTGCAATGAAAAATACGCCCGTAAAATATCCTATGTTAATTCCGGGATGTTTTCAGACATTGGCAGGGCTTGTCAAAAAAATAAAAAATCCTAAAGTAAAAACAATTTTGACTCAATTATTTTGTTATTACTCTGATAATACAAATAAAATGAATATTTTGTATTTTGCAATGCCGACTTATTCTTATTTTAATGAATCCTATTATATAAAAGGTACATCGGCAGCTTTCAGTAATGCATTGGCTGATATCATTCGTGAAAACGGCGGAACTGTAGAGACAAATAAGAAAGTAACAAAAATACTTTTTGAAAATAAAAAAGCTTGCGGTGTAGAAATTAACGATGGAAAAGAAGTGCATAAGTCAGATTTAGTAATTTGCAATTCTTCGCTGATTTCCACATTCCGCAATATGATAGACAAAAAAGATTTCGGCGGTATTTGGCGACGTCATGCATTAAACATGATTCCGTCAACTTCGCTTTTTGTTGTTTATTTTGGTTTAAAGACAACTCCGGAAAAACTTGGAGTAAAAGAATATTGCTATATTATTAATGAAAATGACGATGTAACCAAAGTTACCAAAAAATGCAGAAAGTTTTTTCCTCATGAGACACGTCCGATTTTCTTTACTTCTTATATGCTTGATAAAGATATGATGAAAGACGGACGATTTACGGCTTCATTATGTATTACCGATAATGAAAAATATTGGGAAAAATACAAAAATGATAAAGAAGCCTATCGTGCAGAAAAAAAACGTATTACGGAAAATTTGATAAATCGAATAGAAGAACATTTTCCGGGCTTTAAAGACAGCATAGAAGTAATGGAAATAGGGACTCCGCTTACAATGAAAAAATTTACTTTAAATGACGGCGGAGCTGTTTACGGTGCGGCACAAGAATGGGCACAAACTAATATTTTCCGATTTCCTAATACGTTCCATAAGAAAAACCTTTATTTCTCAAGTGCGTGGGCTACTCCCGGCGGCGGAACTTCCGGAGCTTTAATCAGTGCAATCGGCTGTGTAAGTAAATTATTGGATTATTACGGTATAAAAAAAGAATTTAATGACTTTATTTTACCGGAAGCAGTTCCCGGAGATAATCGTCCGGAATCTGTGCGATGAAGCGATATAAAATAAAAAAGGAAACGGAACTTTATCCCCATGTAAAAAAATGGTTTGAAAATGCCGGTTTTACGGTTCATGCAGAAGTAAAAGATTGTGATTTAACCGCAGTAAAAGATAAAGAATTAATAATTGCGGAATTTAAACGAGGATTGACAATAGAACTTTTACTTCAAGCTGTGGCTCGTCAAAAATCGGCAGAAAAGGTTTATGTTGTAATCCAAAAACCGGCAGTAAAGTATCGCAAGCTGTTAGATATTTTATACATCTTAAAAAAATTAGATTTAGGACTTTTGCTTGTAGATTTTGAAGATGCCGAAAATGCTGTAGTGGAAGAAGCTCTGGCTCCCGGGCAATCTTTTCGAGTAAATAAAAGTTCACGCAAACGACGAATGATTTTGAAAGAATCGCAACTGCGAGCGACCGACGGAAACAGCGGCGGAAGTAATCAAAAAAAACTTTTGACATTGTATCGAGAGCGATCTGTTTTTATAGCATGCTGTTTGGAAAAATTCGGAGAGCTGTCTCCGGAGGATTTGCGTAAACTCGGAAGCAGTAAACGTAAAACCGGTTCGATTTTATCAGCCAATTTTTACGGATGGTTTGTCCGAATCAAGCGTGGATTGTACGGCCTTTCCGAAGACGGAAAAAAAGCATTGGAGACATTCGCAGAAACCGCAGACTTTTTTCGCAATAAATTAAAAGATGTTGATAAAAAGCCGATTTAAACCATGGAGGGCTATTATGATTCAACATGAAGTTTGTGAATCTTGCAAAGGATGTTGCAGGTATGATGATTATTGTACTAATGAATTTTCGGAGGAAGAACTTCAACGCCATTTTTGTTTCAGTCGCCATATGTCACAAACTTTTTTCAGTTTTGATAAGCAAAAGAATAAATTTATAATGAAAAAATATTGTCAGCATTATGACAATTTTCATTGTGATATTTATAATACCGATGAATTTCCTTTTGTTTGTGCTACATATCCGTTTTTTATTATTATAAAAAAATCATTTTTAAAACACGAAAGTACACTTCATTTAGCAATTGACAGAAATTGTCCCCATTGGAAGCTTTTTTTAGAGCAAGCAGACAAAGTAGACCAAATAATAAAAAAATATTTGGAAAAAGATTTGCCGATTGATATTTTTCCGCAAAAGAAAATGCACTCACTCGGTTATCGTTTGACACTGTTAGACACTCAATTACCGTCAATTTCGTAAAAGGATAAGAAAATGAAACAATATCAAGCTGCAATTATAGGTACCGGACGAATAGGTTTTTTGCTGGGTAAAGATCGCAGACGAGAACAACCGGCAGCTCACACGGCAGCATTAAATGCCAATAAAAGAATAAAACTTATTGCCGGGTGTGATATAGACGGGACTCGTCTTGCTCTTTGGCAAAAAGAAAATCCGCAGGCAAGAACATTCGGGCATATCGACGCACTGCTGTCGGAAACAAACGCCGACATCGTTACGGTAGCGGTGAATGAAGATTTTCATTTGTCCGGGACGTTGAAAGTTTTAAATAATTTACCCCGTCTTGTGATATTGGAAAAACCGGTGGCTCTTAATTCTGAAGAAGCATTTAAAATTCGTGAAACCAGCAAGCGGTTGAATGTTCCGGTAATGGTAAACCATGAGCGACGCTTTTCGAAAGATTATCAAACCGTGAAAAATATTATCGAAAATAATGTGTTGGGAAAATTGCAATTAATTCGCGGCTCTTTGTGGTCAGGAATGCGGGTTTATTCTGCATCTCAAGAGAAGACCGGAGCTTACAGCCTTATTCACGACGGAACACATCTTGTGGATATAGTGCATTATTTACTGGGGAAACGTTTGAAATCACCTACGGTTTCAAATATTGTTCGTGATGAGGAAAAATCAATACGTCAGGTAGAAGTGAATTATCTTACAAGTAATAATATAGCAATATCGTTGACGTTCTCGGGGCAGTGTAAATATTTCGGATTTGATTTGGAATTGCGTTTCAGTGAAGGACGGATTCTTATCGGAAACGGAATGTTTAGCGTAGAGACAAAAAAGGAATCGCCTTATTATTCGGGATTCTTTTCGTTATTGAAAAATAACAGATATAAACCGGCAAAAAAGAGCGGGTATTTTTCCAATATGGTGCAAAATGCAGTCGATTTCTTAGACGGGAATGCAACATTGATATCGACACTTGATGACGGAATTAATGCACTTATAACACTTGAAGAAATAAAGAAACATTTTGAGTAATACAAGGATATTTTTATGAAGAAACTTTTTCTAATGACGGTAATGTTGGTAGGTTTTGTGTTCGGCTCTTATGGAATCAGAAATTTTGGATATTCGACATTGTTACTTATGGTAGAAGAGACAGAAAACGGATTTTTTGAAAAACAAAAAGAAACTCCGATTTTTGACGGACTGATTGATTATTTATGGGAAACAGACATTCTCTTTTTTGATATGCAAATTGATAAATCTATTACCGTAAGAAACGGAGCGTTAGATCCTGTTCCGTTTATAGGAGAGGCAAAATTCAGCGGTGCGGATATGGTTCTTCTTATAAAAATTGATTATCAATTTATAGATAAAGACGGAACGGCGGAATTTAAACTGACAGAAATTCCATATACTTATTATTCTCTTACAAATTACAAAGTAGTAAAAAACGGCGTTGCAAAAGTTGATTTTAAAGAAGTGTTCAATGCCAGAAAAAAACGTGAAATGTTGAAGAACATCGGTAAAGAAATCGGTTCTAAAATAGAATAGCCGTTATGACAACGACTTGTAGCAAAACAAAAGGAGTGGAAAACTTTCGACCGGAAAGTTTTCCACTCCTTTGTCATTCTTATAACTTTTCAATTTCCTCTATAGATAAGCCGGTAAAGCGAGCAAAGGTAATAAGCTATTCGCTTGCGGTACAAGTTGCTGCCGATTACTTGCAACTCGATGTTAAGCAGTCGCCCGTCATTAGTGGCAGCTTTTACATCAAGAATCGATTCTTTTATGCCTGCAATTATCGCAGACTTGCAAAAAGAACTCAGCACATCGGTTAATTGCTACATTTTGGGAGAAGGTTACAATTCTTCACCGTGAGGCATTCCGTCCTGTGGATAAACCGTTCCCGTCAAGATACTCCCGTCATTATTATGATTTGTACTGCATGATGAATTCGTCCGTTAAGGATGATGCACTTGCCGATATTGAATTGCTTAACAAAGTGGTGCAGTTCAAAGAAAAGTTTTACCGTTGCCCTTGGGCAAGATATGATGAGGCAAAAGTCGGTACACTCCGCTTAACACCACCCGAAAGAAATCTGCAGGCACTGAAAGACGACTACGAGCATATGCAGAATATGATTTTTGGTGACAAACCTGGTTTTGAGGTTATTCTTAAAAGTCTTGAGCAGTTGGAAAAGGAGATTAATGCTGTAATTATATAACCAATACACGGAGGAAAAAATAAGTAATTTCGCTCCTTTTTTATGTTTGCAAATTGAATTTTGTGTCAGTTATTATTTTCCCTTTTTAACAAAGAATTGGATTTTTATTTCTGATTGGAGTATAAGCGTTAAAAAAAATTATGCTTTTTTAAATAAAACCGATAAGAAATGAAAAACAGAGGATTTTGTGAAATTGGAAAATTTTAAAGTGCTTATGCTGGGAGATGCAATCGGAACTCCCGGATTGGAACAAATATATACAAAATTACCGGCGGTATTACGTGAAAACGATGTTGATCTTGTGATTGCCAACGGCGAAAACTCCGACGAGGGTTTTGGAATTACCGAGGATATTTTTGATCAATTGACAGATTACGGAATAGATGTGGTAACTTCGGGCAATCATATTTGGTCAAATGCGGATGCCGGTGAAATTTTAGAAAAAAATGACAGATTGCTTCGTCCGCACAATTATTATGATGCACCGGGAAAAGGCTGGTGGCGTGGAATTGTAAATGATGTAGATGTGGGAGTTGTCAATCTAATCGGGCGGTATTTTATGACTCCCGTTGATTGCCCTTTTCAGACATTGGCAAAGTTGTTAGAAAACGAATTGTCCGGTTGTAAAATCGTAATTGTGGATTTTCATGCTGAATATATGAATGAAAAAAAAGCATTAGCGATTGATTTTGACGGAAAAATTTCTTTTGTTGCCGGAACTCACACACATGTACAAACAGCCGACGAAGTGATTTTTCGTAACGGAACAGGATATATTACGGATATAGGAATGTGCGGCGGAATTGACAGCATTATAGGAATGGAACGTTCTGCAATTTTGCAAAAAATAAGACGACAAGTTACGCAACCTTATATTCCGTCTGTTGAAAACGGTAAAATGCAGGGAATATTTATAGATATAGACATAAAATCCGGAAAAACTCTCGGAATAACCAGATTGTCAATTTAATTAACAGGGAAAAAAGCTATGGGATTAGTAACTGATGAAATTGCTCGCTTGAATATTGAAAGTGAATTAAAAAAACTGATGTATTACGAAAATGCACCGAAAGCGTCTTTGGAATGGGGAATGAATCATATAATGTTTGCTCCGTCTAAGCGAGTGCGTCCGCTTTTGGTATTGGAAGCAAATCTTGTTTACGGAGAACCGGACAGCGACGCTTATATTCTCGCTGCTGCAATCGAATTGATACATACATATTCATTGGTACATGATGATTTGCCGTGTATGGATAATGACGAATTGCGTCGTGGAGTACAAACTTTGCATGTGTTGCATGGTGACGCATACGGAGTGCTTGTGGGGGATGCTCTTTTGACAGAAGGGTATTCAATGTTGGCCCGTTATACAAAAGCAGAAAAATTAGCATCGATATTAAAAATATTCGGGGAAAAATCAGGTCGCCGAGGAATGGTTTACGGGCAAATGCTTGATTTGGAATATGAGCAAAAATTATCCGGTGAAAAGAAAATGTCAGTAGAAGCTGTGAACGAAGTAAATCGTTATAAAACCGGTTGTTTGTTGCAATTGTCGTTATTAGCCGGTGCAATAAACGGCGGAGCATCTGATAATGAATTGAAAGAGTTCGATAAGCTTGGGGCGGCAATCGGAGATGTATTCCAGATAAAAGATGATATTCTTGATGAAACTTCAAGCACTGAAGTTTTGGGTAAACCTGTAGGCAGTGATGAAAGAAATGAAAAATCATCCATTGTTCGTTTTTTGGGAATATCCGGAGCGGAAGATTTAATGAATAAACGTAAAAACGATGCGTTACAAATAATAAAAGAATTACCGGGGAATCGAGATTTCTTTGAGAAATTCTTAGATTTTCTTGTGACACGGGAAAAGTAAATGGCAAAAAAAATAATGCTTCGTGATTTGGTCGCTATTCAAGCCGGTTGTACAATTTCTGTAGCCGAAAGAAAAATTCTTGCCGGAGAAGTTTTTTCCGGGAATGCACGATTGACACATCCGGGTGAAAAAATTGATGCCGAAATGAAGCTTTATATTAAGGAAAATTGTCCGTATGTTTCACGTGGTGCTTATAAATTATTAAAAGCATTGGAAGTTTTTCCCTTGGATGTAAAAAATCGAATTTGTATAGATGCCGGAAGTTCTACCGGCGGTTTTACACAAATGCTTTTGCAACATGAGGCTGCACGTGTTTATGCGGTAGATTGCGGGACAAACCAATTGGATTTTAAATTACGTTCGGATTCTCGTGTAATTACTATGGAAAATACACGGATTCAGGATTTACAGGAAAATGATTTACAACCTTTGCCGCAAATCGGCGTAATGGATGTAAGTTTTACTTCATGTGTGCCTTTGGTGCGTCATTTATTTAATGTTTTGCAGATAAGTGAAGCTGCCATTCTTATAAAACCGCAGTTTGAATATAAAAGATTGCAAACAGTATTGGAATTGTCCGGAGATTTTAACGGAGTAATTCAACGCAATGAAGAAAAACAAAAAATATTAAATCATGTTTGTTTGGAAATTCAAGATGCCGGAATTATATTAGCAGCAGAACCGGTAGAAAGTCCTATAACCGGGACTTACGGTAATACGGAATATCTTGTTTATTTACGACGAAAAGAAGTGTAAGGGGAACAATTGTTGAAAATCGGTAAAGCAATATTATTTTGTGCTGTTTTTATAGCTTTATTTTCATGCGGTCGTGAAAATATATTAAGCGGCTTGAATCAATATCAAAATACTTTATGGACAAATGCGTTGTCTTCATATAACGAAAATATGACTTTAGATGCAAAGATTTCATGGCTGGGAAATGCAATGAAATTGGAACAGCCTATAGAGTCTTTTTTACCGTTGGCTACTCAAACCAAAGATAACGCTTTCAGATCTTGCATTTATTTTTTTATTTCAGATGTTTATTGGCAAAGAAATGAAATGTCTTATGCCGTATTTTATATGAATAAGATTCGGGAAGAAGATTATCATGTTGTTTTTAACGGTTCGCCTTTAGGCTGTGCCATAGGACTGCGTATAATAAAATTGAAAGAATATCCGGAATTGCGAATCAGTATGTATAAAATGCTGCTGGAAAAGTTTAGTGACAGGGTAGATGAGTTGTTTTTGCTTTATGAATTGTCGCAACTTTATAAAGAACAATTTGATATTCAGTCAGCAGTTCAGGTAATGGAACAAATGGTACGCATTTCGGCAAAAAGCAGAGTGAAAGACGACAGAATTGATATGAAGCAAATTCAGAAAGAAATCAATTTTTTCTATAGTAAGAAAGACTGGATTTATAAAGATTTGAATAAATTAATCAATAATATCAAATATGCTATCGATATTAGAAGTAAAAAGCGACTGTACAGTTTTATTCCGGATGATTTTGCAGTCCGTTTTTTTGATCCTACCATTCAACAATGGGGGGTCAGGGAATTGAGTATTCCGTCAAGATGGGGCAGAAATATTAGGTTTTCTCCGAAGTTTGCCGAGATTTCTACCGAAGATGAGGTTTACTTAGAGACTACAGGATGGGTATTTCCGCAGCTTACAACGTGGTATTTTTATTTTAAGCGTGTGGATTACCCTTATGATAATACGATTAATGGTGGATGGGAATGGAAAGGAATCTATTTTGGAAGTTGGATGTAATTTTATTTTGCCTTTTGTTTGTCGGTACGGGATTTGTATTTGCCGACGATGCGGCTTCGTCGTTGCAGGGTGAAATCCTTGTAGCTGCGGCACAAGATCCGATAAATATTGAAAGTGACAGTCTTTCATTGGATAATGTAGAAGAGCCTGCGATTAATAATGTGGATATTGCGGAATTTTCTGATGCCAGTGCAGATGTGCAGGAAGATTTAGCGGAAGTTAAAGAAACGGAAGAAACAAAATCTGATGATATTGCAGAAGCAGAGTCTGTTGATAATGAGGTTCAGACTAAAAATCCTTTGGAAAATGTTGTTGCCAATAATGATTTAAATGATGATGATTTGGCAGAATTAGAAAGAATCGGAGAATCAGTTTATGTCGATGATGAAACTTGTGACGCTTTGGCGGAAGAAGAGCAAGAGCAAACGATTTCGGAACTTTCAAATCTTGTTGCCGACAGCAGTGTATTGCAAGAAAGTGACAATGCAAAAATTTACAGAGAAACTTTTCCTTTGATAATAAATGAAGAAGTACAAGCTGAAATTACTTATTTAACTACTAAAGCAAGAGGTTTTTTAACAAAAGCGTTTGCTCGGGCAGAAAAGTATTCAGCATTAATGCGTGAAATTGTGGTGGAATACGGAATTCCTGAAGAATTAGCGTATTTGCCGATTATTGAGTCCGGTTTTAATTATCAAGCTTATTCACCTAAAGGAGCTGCGGGAATGTGGCAATTTATGCCGGGGACAGCAAAGTGGATAGGAATGAAACGTAATGAATGGATGGATGAGCGTTTGGATCCGGTAATTTCATGTCGTTATGCGGCAAAATATTTAAGAATGCTTTATGATACTTTCGGTGATTGGTATTTGGCATTGGCAAGCTACAATTACGGCGGGCATAATGTAAAACGTGCGATTCGCAACGCCGGAACAAGTGAATTTTATGACATTGCGGCAAAACGAATTATACCGGTAGAAACTCAAAAGTATGTTCCGAGATTTGTCGCTTCGGTTTATATAATTAAAAATTATGAGAAATTCGGATTGAAGTATAAAGAATGGAAAGAGGATTACGAGTATTACAGTTTGCCTTTTACAAGTCCGGTAAGGTTAGTTGCAAAATATTCAGGTATTACCGAACATGAGTTTATGCAATTGAATCCGGCGTTGCGTTCGCCTTTTGTTCCGAGCAATAAGCACGGTTATCAAATCAGACTTCCTAAAAATAATATGGATCGATTGAAGGCGAATTATAATGCTTTGAAAAATCAATCAGCTCAAGATTATCAAGTGTATTATGTCAGACGCGGGGATAATCTTTCTAAGATTTCGGAAAGATTCGGAGTGTCGCAAGGTATTTTGATGAGTATTAACGGAATTGTTAATTCCAACAGAATACGAGAAGGACAAAAATTGTATATTCCGGTTTCTTATTACGCATTACAAAAAGCGAAAACTAAAAGACAGAATGTCGCAACGGTAGCAGCAAATCATGTTGTGGCTCGAGGAGATACTCTTTACGGAATTGCTTTAAAATATCGAACATCTGCCGATACTTTAGCTAGGTTAAACCGTTTGCGTTCTCCTTATACAATCAGAGTTGGACAGGTATTACGTATCAAATAGATTTATTAATCTGTATCGGGGTAATCCTAATTTATGACAGGATAAAGAAATGATGAAACGAAAGAGTTTTGTTCTGTGTTGTTTATTTTTTACATCAATTTTTTCAGGCTTTGCTTCAAATAATTACCGGGTAGACTGGGCTGACGGAAAAGTTTATTCCTCTGCTGTTTTTACTTTGGGGCGAGATTACAATTATCCGGCACAACATTTGTTGTTGCAGGAAGAAGCGAAAAATCAGGCGGAAATTAATTTTTATCGTGTTTTCAAAAGTATTGAAGTATCTGATAACGGACAAAATCTTTATGAATATATGGATTCTATGGGCGAGCGAAAAGCGTTGCTGTTCAGTCTGTTGAACCAAGCTCATTTGCATAAATTGGAATATCCTTTAGGTAACCAAAATATAAAGGTAACGTATAGTATTCAGCTTTACGGTCGAGAAAATTCCATAATGAATATTTTATTAGGCGATCGCAGTCAATACACACAGGAATTGCCTGCATATATCGGTGAAACTTATGAAAACAACTATACCGGGATTGTAATAGATGCCCGTGGAGAATTGACTTCTTTCAGCGGTGAAAAAGTTAAAATTATGCCGTCGTTATTTTTAACTGTCCGTGATGCAAACGGCGATGTTGTATTTAATCGTTATAATGTAAGACCGGAAGTGCTTTTGGAACAGGGCATGGTAAAGTATTCGTATGATATCAAAGACAGCGAAAGTAATCCCAGCGGAGCATATATAGAAATCTCGGAACTTTGTGCCGATGGTTTGTTGATAGATTTAAATGATTTATCAGAAAAATTACGTGCTAAGATTGACGGAATTATTGTAGCATGTAATAAAGGCGGAATATCAGAAGAAAAAGCACGTTCTACGTTAGCAAAAGCTTTAACTTCGGAATTGAGCGGAAAATATGCAGCTACAGGTAATATGGTAGACAATTTGGAAGAACAATTATCTGCATATACGGCGGAATTTTCAATGGGACGAGGTAAATTATTACTTAAAGGCGGAATGTCTTTAAAGTCATTAATTTTACTTAAAAGCGATTTGAAACGAATTGATAAACGTGCCGGAAATAATCCTTTACGAATTGTAGCTTACGGTGCCGGAAGTAAATCCGGATCTGTAATTGTAATTTCAAATAAGAATGCAAGAGAAATTTTGGCTGCTGCATCTACTCGTAAAGCGATAGCTGACGGGAAAATAGAAATTGTAATTGATGACGATTATGGTTTTATAGGAACTGAAAATTAATTAATTTTAATATTTGATAAAAAAAGAGGTTGTTTTATATGGCAGAAAAAGAAGTTAAATTGAAAATTAATGATGAACAATTAAAAGGTGCATATGCTAACCAAGTAGGTATAATGCATACCAGAGATGAATTTGTATTAGATTTTATATCTATGTTACCACCCGAAGCATTGGTTACTTCTCGTGTAATCGTAACTCCGGCAGCTTTGAAAAGAATGTACATGGCAATCGGAGTGAATATAAAGAAATTTGAAGATTCTTTCGGTGTTATAAAAGTTGATGACGGGGCGTCTGCAGTCAGCTCTTTAAAGGTTAATTAATGAAACGTTTTTATCTTTTGCCTTTATTATTTTTATTATTAATTACGGGATGTAAAGGCAAAACGGTACCTACAGAACTTTTATTTATATCTAATATAAAATATTTTACGGTGTTTCCCGAAAGTCGTGAAAGACAGAAAATTGTACAAAAGACTCTCGGGAAACGTTTTAAAATTAACAAGCTTGAAATTAAGAATTTCGAAAGTATTGAAAAAGAATTAGAGAAATTTCTTAAGGCAAAAGAAGATAAAAAAGGACGATATATCCTTTTTGCCGAACCTTTTATTTTCCCTATAATAACTAACAGTTCTACGTTATCAAGATTTAATTTGCAAGTTGTCAGTTACGGAATAGGCGGTACACCGTCATCATCATCATTGGGATTATTTCACATCTGTATTTCTCGTGAATCAATGTTTAATGAAATAAAATTACTGATGGATAAGGAAAATAAAAAAACTGGAAAACCTCCGGTTATTTTATTTGACGAACAAAACGGAATGTCTAAAGGATTTAAATCTTGGTGGGATAATACGGTAAAAGAGGAAGATATTGCAGAACTTATCCATTATAGGCAAAGCAGTGTTTCTAAAGATTTGGAATCGGCAATGAATGAAAAGCCCGGCAGGACAATATTTTTATTTGCAGGTGTAAATAATCGTGCAATAAATATGGTAAATCGGGAAAAATTTAAAAACAAAAATATAATTGAGATTTTTACCAGATACGGTAAAAACAATAAATGCGTCTCTCATTATATTGATGTTGAGTACAATAAAATGTTGAAAAAAGGGCTGAAATCTCAAGAATTGAACGATTTTATTTTGAATGCCGAGAAAAACGTTATTAATTTTGAAATAAAAGATTTTTCCTTTAAAAAAGAAAAAAGCAAAGAAATTAATATTGTGAGACGTAAATAATGTTGCTTCAAAAACCCCAATGGTTGAAAAAAGAGTTATTCCGGTATAATGTTTTTTCCGATGATGAAAAAAAGTTATTTGATAAAGAACCTACGGTTTGTGTACAGGCAAAATGTCCCAATCGAGGAGAATGTTTTTCAAATAAGACAGCAGCTTTTCTTTTATTGGGAACAAAATGTACTCGTAAATGCAAATTTTGCGGAATAGCAACATTGGAAGCAAAAGACTACGGAAACGTAGATCTTGAAGAGCCGGATCGTATTGCAAATTTAGTAGAAAAATTAAAATTAGAATATTTAGTTTTAACTTCAGTTACAAGAGATGATTTACCGGACGGCGGTGTTTCGATTTTTAGAGATTGTATAAAAAAAGCAAAAAAAGTTAATGAGAGATTAAAGATTGAGATTCTTGTTCCCGACTTTAAAGGTGATACAAAAATATTGGAACAAGTATTAGATTGTGATATAGATGTTTTTAATCACAATATTGAAACGGTGGAACGGCTTTTTCCGCAGGTTAAGAGTTCTAAAGCTTCCTTTGACAGGAGTTTGGAAGTATTACATTTTGCTTCAAAAAACAGACCGGATGTTTTGGTTAAGTCTGGGATTATAGTAGGTTTTGGAGAGACTGAAAGCGAAGTAGAAGGCGTATTTAGACAGCTTGTCGATGTCGGAGTAAAAGCTGTGACTGTAGGGCAATATCTTATGCCGGATATTTGTGCGTTTCCTGTAAAGGAATATATTGAAGACTATGATTTTTATGTACAAGCGGGTAAAAGTGTAGGTATTCCGTTTATTGAAGCAGGTGCTTTTGTAAGAAGTTCATTTAGAGCATTTAAGATGTTTAATGATTATAGAAAGTGTAAAACACCTTAAAGCAAAGGTTTTTGAAAAACTCTAAATTTGAATTGACAATAATAGGGCTTTAAATTATAAGTTTATTTCGTTCTGTAAACTTATAATTTACGAATATATAAGTTTTAATTTCACATTTTCAAGGAAAGGAGAATAGGAATGTTGCCTAAAAATAAGTTTTTTGTTTTTATCACTATTGCACTTTTTAGTTGTGCAACATTGCTTTTCAGTGAAAGTCCACGTGTACATCAAACATTGATACTGGAAGACTTTGAACTGGACGGTGATGGTGGTGCCCCAAAAAGATATTGGACAGTAGTGCCAGATAGATTTGGTAGAGAAGGAAATCTTGCTTCTGGAAAAAATTTGCAAGAATTAAGATGGGTTAAAGCATGGCCTGAAGCTTACTTCGGAACAGAAAAAGAAAGCGGTGCCGGAGAGTTTTATTTTGGTCAGAAAAAAATTGATGATGAAAATGCAGTGATTCGTCATACTGAAAAATCAGCTACAAGTATGTCTGTAAAAATGTGTTTTAATCGTCAGGGATATAGAACTGTTGAACTTTATCCTCTTTCAAAGAACGAAGAAAGCGGAAAATATGAAAAGACACCGATCCCTTTTAAAGGTAAAGTAGAAAAAATTGACTTTTGGGTATGGGGATCTAATTTTAATTACAACTTGCAGTTAGTTTTAGTTGACTATAGAGGTGTAGAACATCGTTTAGATGTTGGTAGTTTGAAACATATCGGATGGAAGAATTTTTCTGTTCCAGTTCCTAGTACAATACCTCAAAGTGTTATCACTATTCCTAGTGATAGATATTTAACTTTTAAGAAATTTGTTATTTGGACTGATCCGAATGAAAGAGTAAGCGGTGCGACATATTACTTCGATCATATTACTTATGTATCTGATGTTTATTCTGAACTTTATGACGGATATAAACTTGGCGACAGAGATTATGTTGAAGAATTGGAAAAAGAAGCTCCTCAAGCTCCAGATGAAGCTGATGTAGTTCAATAAGAGAGTGGAGGGCAGAAATGATAAAGAATAAGTTATTAATTGGTGCACTTTTAGTTTGTGGATTATTTTCAGCTGTAGCTCAAGAAAACTCAGATCCTTCAGCTGTAACAACTGCTAATTCTCAGATAACAGAAGTAAGACTTGACGGTTTTGAAGATGCTTCTTTCTGGAAGGTGGCAATGCCTTTAGAACAAGGTGTTATTTCTCGTCAGTCAAGAGTAGGACGTCCTTCCGATCTCTCTTCAGATGCGTGGAATGAAAGAGATGAGAAATATGGAATTCCTAATGTTTATGCTAAGGAAAAAGTACTCGGTGTGAAAGTTGAGTATATGAAAAGAGGACATCATTGGTTTTCTTTAAAACCTCAAAAACCTATTATGATTGAAGGTATTTGTCAGGAAATAACAGTATGGGTTGCCGGAAGAAATTATAATCATACATTAAAAGTTTTACTTCAAGACTTTTATGGAAACAGCAGACAACTTTATGTAGATCGTTTGAGATTCGTAGGTTGGAAGGAATTAAAAGTTTCAATTCCTGAAAGCATAATCCAAAGAGATTTCCATTTTGTAGATCGACAAGGAATTAAGTTTGTTGGATTTTTAGTAGAATGTGACCCGGTTGAAACATACGGAACATATTATGTATATTTTGACGAGTTAAGAGCATTAACTGATATTTTCAACGAAAAAACTAGAGACCTTGATGATATGGTTGATGGTTGGTAGGATTTATTCTTAACAAAAAGCCTCCTTTCTTTAAAGGAGGCTTTTTTCAATAGAACAACACAATATATGAGAGAGGTAAAAATGAAGATTTCTGATGCAGATAGAGAAAAATTAGAGAATCTAAAAAGAAAATTAACTATAACTTATAAAATGTCTACAAAAGTAGCTTTAAAGCAAGAAATAAAAGGACAAATAGAAGAGATAGATAAAATCCTTTCAGATATTGATGCAGGAAAATTTGTTGATTTGGCAAAATTTAATATTTTCTCAAAATCGACCAGAGATAGTTTGGATAGTGAGAAAGACCGTCGAAAAGAAGTTCTTGAAATTTATGAAAATCTACGTTCATTGAAACTTTGTAAATCTTCAAAAGATTCTGAAGCTGATTTACTTTTTTCATATTTTAATTATTTTGAAACACAATTTTATCCTTGTTTGACTCCGCAAAATTTTAAATTAAGATTTGATGCAGGGAAAAAAAGAGATAACTTTTTGTTAATTGCAGATATTTTGAAGAAAGATTTTCAAAATTATCAAGATGATGTTGATAATGCGGCATATGTAAAAGGTGAAGAACAAGGTGCTATTTATGAAGAGAAATTGAAACATGAAAAACATGTTTTGATTTCTAAAGTTACTGAGTTTTTTGAGAAAATTTTAAACTTTGTGGATGTTATTGATAAAGCAATAGATGACGGAGATACAATTCTTCTTGAGCCGGAAAGGGAAGTTGTATATCAAATTTATGATGACAGAGATAAGGCTGATTTTAATGACTGGGAAGTTCAGAAAATTTTACCGGAGTTGAGCCTTTTTATAAGATCATTTTTTGATAATGTTCAATTACCGAGCTTTGCTAAAAATAATATGAAAAGATAAAGTTATAAATAATCAATACCGGTTTATTTTCCTAAACAATTATAAGACTTGAATCTGTGAAAACAATTCAAGTCTTTTTTTATGACTTATTAACCATAATCAGCAGTTAAATACTTCATTCTACGATTCGTTTTCGATTCGATAGCATGAACTGTGGGTGAGTTCACTTTGTGAACGAACGAAATGTTTTCGCAAGAAAACATCAAGTGAATGTAAACATATATATATGAGATACTAAAATAATTCAGCATGACGGGAACTATTTGTAAGAGTCTTAAACAACTATTTGTAAGAGTCTTGAACACATCATTCGAGCTGGCTTACGCTCGATATTTAACTGTGGTGAGTGTACTTTGTACACGAACGAAATGTTTTCGTAAGAAAACATCAAGTGAATGACGTTAAATACTTCATTCGTACACATTGTGTACTCATCGTTCCGTTTAGCTAGAACACATCGTTCCGTTTAGCTGGAACACATTGTTTCATTTAGCTAGAACACATTGTTTCATTTAGCTGGAACACATTGTTCCATTTAGCTAGAACACATCGTTCCGTTTAGCTGGAATACATTTGTTCCATTTAGCTGGAATACATTTGTTCCATTTAGCTGGAATACATTTGTTCCATTTAGCTGGAATACATTTGTTCCATTTAGCTGGAATACATTTGTTCCATTTA
>JAGANG010000001.1 GCA_017624275.1 Spirochaetales bacterium
AAAACCACGACAATTAAAGAAAAATGCGTATTATCATGTAAGTAACAAATTTCACCGAATCGTCCAAATTATCATGTGCGACAGAATCAAAAAATACCTATTGGCGTTAATCCACGCAGCAGCGAAGAAATTCAAAATGAAAATTAAGAATATCTGCATTCTCGACACGCATTTCCACATGGAGATTCAACCCGGCGAGGACGAAAATCTTTCGGAAATCATGAAGTATATTAAACAACGCTTTACACAATGGATAAACAGAACTTTCGACTCAGAAGGAAGTGCGTGGAAAGACAGATTTTTCAGCAGAATTATTGAAAATTTGACGGATTTGGTGCGTGTATTTGTATACATCGAGGAAAATGCTGTTCGAGCCGGACTTGCAAAATGTGCTGCGGATTATCCTTTTTATCAGGTATGGGAGACGGTCTCGGAAAATGAGTATTACCCAATGGAATAGACGACAGACCCTAATTCCATTTCGGTATAAAAAAACAGCGACTGATATTAAATATCATTAATAGTAAAAATATGAGGTTTCATCTTTTGCCATAAAACCAATTTTTTTATACAAAGCACATGCAGCTTTGTTGTTTTTCTTCACAAACAATTGAAAAATTTTCTTTTTATGTTGAATCTGCCATATTGCATAAATAAAGAAACTTAACACTCGCCATCCGCAACCTTGTCCACGATATTGTTTACGTGTGAATATTCCGCCCAGTTGATATCTATCCGAACTTTCTGCCGTAATATAAACTTTACTTACAGCTATTCCGTTTACAAACAATGCCGCATTTTTTCTATTCTGCAATGTATGACGAAAAGCTGCCATCTCATAATTATAAGGATAGCTTGAAGTTGAAGTATAAACTTCCTCTAAATGATACTGCTTTTGTAAATCTTTAAGTAAAGTAAAATCTCGTTCATTGCAAAAACGACAATTTTTTATACTTTCAAGAGGCGGATTTTGAAAATTTTTTGTTGTCAATTCCATTACATAATAATCATAACGATTCTTAACTTTCTTTTGCAGTAATAATTGAAGTCTGACTAAAATCTCTGTATGTCCATAAATACTATGCAAATGAGGAAGTTTATTAATCCAAGTCGCTACACATGTTAAATCTTTATTTAACAAAGTAGAAGATATATAAATACTGCTTTCGACTTTACAAAAAAAACCGTCCGTAAAATTTTCCGATATTTTATAGACTTCTATTTTTTTGCTGTTTGATAATGCCTTGTCTATTACTTGAATAAAAATTCGCTCTTCTTTATAAAGTAATTTTAAAATTTCATTATTTATTTGAAATTTTGCCAAATCCATTCATCTTTCCTATATCTGTCACTGATTAGATTATCAATAAATATTTTCTCTTCACACAATTTTATGCCATTTTGTTGAACATCAAAATTTTCTGCAAATAATTTGCCCAACTTTTGCATAAAAATACTTTTGTCAACATTTACTTTATTAAAAGCATTAACAATACCAGTAGGTTGATTTAAATATTTATTTATATTTTCCGGCTTGTGATTCAGATAAATTGATCCCTGTTGTAAAATTGCAATTCTGTTATTTTTCTGAGCTGAGGCAGCTGCTTTTTTTTCATCATTATATACAAGTTCACATCTGGAAAATGTTTCGTTGCAGGGGATTCGTCGATCGTTCAGATTTCGTTCTTTAAGGATTAATCTAGTATCTATCAGAAAATCAGAAAAAACCGTTTGTATTATTTTTGATATTTTCTTACACAATTCCAACCCGATATTTTTATTATCATCAAGTTTTATTACTACGCTGTAAGCAATATCATTTTCATGATACAAAATATTTCCCCCGGTAATACGCCGAGTAACATCAATGCTGCAAGGTTTCTTTAATATATCCGACGGAGTAAAACGCCCCAATGTAATGCAAGGCTGTAACCATGAATAAACATGAATTGCCGTCGAATATTTTCCGGCAGAAACACTTTGTAATAAATATTCATCAGTCGCCATTGCTTTGTATACATCAATATTCGACTGATGAATATAAATGGTTTTATTTTCCGTAAGCATTTCCTCGTTGTGCTTCCAGCCATTCTCCGGCATAATTCGCTGCCGTAGCACCGTCGGAAGCTGCACAAATTACCTGTCTGAAAGCTCCGCTTCTTGCATCGCCGGCAGCAAACAAGCCCGGAATTGCAGTTTCCATCTTTTCATTTGCCACAATGTATCGTTGTCCGTCAAGGATTTGTTCCGGAACAAAATTTGTAGCAGGCAATAAACCGGTAAAAATAAAAACACCGTCGGTGGCAAAATCAGTTTTTTCTCCTGTTTGTGTATCTTTTAAAATTACACCGGTGACATTATCCGTTCCGCAAATTTCTTCTACGGTAGCATTCATTTTTGTTTTAATGTTAGGCATTGTTTCTATCTGTTTGATAAGTGAATGTACGGCTCTGAATCGGTCTCGACGATGAATGATAGTTACTTCTTTTGCAAATTTTGCAATAAAAAGAGCTTCCGTCAATGCAGAATCGCCACCGCCTACGACAATAGTTTTTTTACCACGGAAGAATGGTCCGTCACATGTTCCGCAATAACTTACTCCTTTATTAGCAAGTTCTGCTTCTCCGGGAACTCCCAATGTTCTGTGAGTTGCCCCAACAGCTACAATCACGGCTCCGGATGTTACGATTTTTCCGTCAGAAAGCGTTACCGTAAAACCGTCAGTTGTTTTTGTTATTTCCTTAACTTCGCCGTAATCTAATTTTGCACCGAATTTCTTAGCCTGCAATAACATTTTATTTTGTAAATCAAATCCTGCAATTCCTTCAGGAAACCCGGGATAATTATCAATTTTATCAGTAAGCATCATTTGTCCGCCGGCTCCGATTTTCTCTATCATAATTGTTTGAAAACCGGCTCTTGCTGCATAAACAGCCGCTGAAAGTCCTGCCGGACCGGCCCCGATTATTAAAATATCACAATCCATAGTTTTTACTCCTCAATCAAATCAGTGGATTAACATACAAAATTTTATTTCTTTATTAAAGCAGTATTAATAAAAAATAGTATTGATGTCAGATTCATTTACGATTGATAGAATTTTGTGTAAAGTAGCGACAAACTAAAACGGAGTAACCATTAATGGAAAAACAAAAAAAATTTATAGACAGTATGCTTTCTTTTATAAATCAATCCCCGTCACAATTTCACGCAAGCGAGCAAGCCTGTTCGATTTTAACTAAATCAGGATTTCAACAACTTTTTAACGATGAAAAATGGAATCTTCAACCCGAAGGAAAATATTTTATCTGTAATCACGGTTCTGAAATATTCGCTTTTATAATGCCGAAAGATTTTGATGTGGATACATTAAAATTTAAAATGATTGGCTCTCATACAGATTCGCCCGTATTAAAAATAAAACCGGACGGAATTATGAATGTGGATGACGTAATGGTAAAAGTTAATACCGAAGTTTACGGAGGCCCGATTTTATATTCTTGGTTTGATCGTCCGTTATCTGTTGCCGGTCGTGTCGCTGTCAATACAAATAATAAAATAGAAATGAAACTAATCGATTTTCAAAAAGCAATTGCAGTTCTTCCCAGCGTTGCAATTCATTTAAATCGTGATGTCAATGAAAAAGGGCTGCATATCAGCAATCAAAAAGAACTTTTGCCTGTTATTTCTCTTTCAAAGATGGAAAAATTTGATAAGAAAATTTTACTTAATGAGATTGCAGATAATATCGGAGTAAATGCTGATGATATTCTTGATTACGAATTAAATTTTTACGATACGACTCCCGGCTGTACTGTCGGTTTGAATGATGATTTTGTATCATCTGCACGTCTTGATAATTTATCAATGTTTTATTCTTCAATCGAAGCTTTATGTAATGCATGTGCCGGTGATGAAATATTGATTGTTGCCGGTTTCAATCATGAAGAGGTAGGAAGCGTTACATCTACCGGAGCAGCTTCCGGTTTTGTCCCGGCATTTATAGAACGACTTTATCAAGAAATCGGAAAATCCAGAAGTGACTTTTTACGTGCTTGCAGCAATTCGTTTGTTTTATCTGCCGACTTATCCCACGGTTATCATCCTAATTATCCAGATAAAACAGATCCTGTATTAAAAAATATACTTAATGCCGGACCGGTAATAAAATACAATTATTCCCAAAGTTATGCTACAGATACAGAATCTACATCACAGATTATTTTACTTTGCAAAAAACAAAACTTTGATTACCAAAAAAATGTGAATCATTCCGAAGTTCGCGGCGGCAGTACGATCGGACCAAAAATTTCATCATTATTAGGTTGTCATTGTGTAGATATCGGAGTTGCCGTACTTGCTATGCATTCCATTAGAGAATTCGGCGGTTGCAAAGATTTTTACCAAATGTACGGCTTAATGAACGCATTTTTTAATTAACAAGGAGAAAATACATGAAAATTAACATTGTTCCGTTGGAAGAAAATCACAAATTGTTAAATTGTCCCGGTAATGTGCAAAATAACGAAATGTTCTCTTCAATATTAAACGGACTTTCATTCGGTTTCAAAAAAGACAACCGGCAAATTATACTTTTATTACGTAATGAAAGCAGTGAAGTAATGGAAGTTTTACCTGAAGGAAATGAGACTGTGAATGTTTTTACAGCCGTCAATTTTTTACTTTCTAATTTTGTTAATAAAAATAAGATTGATATAAAAACCGCATTTCAAATAATAGATACATTATTCAATATAGAATCTGACGTTCCGGTACAAAAAACAATTTATCCGTTGTTTTCGCTGTTAGGCTGGTTACCGTCAAAAAAAGGCGAGGATGCGTACAAGGCATTTCCAAATTTTTCAGACAAATTACAAGCCATGTTGCAAAATAAAAAAGTTGCATTAAATGACGCATTTTTATTTCACTTACATATGACTGATTTTTCATATAACGAAATCTTAGATTTACTGCCTGAAAATTTAAGCTTCAGTGAGGCAAATTTGAGTTTAAAAATGGTTACCGAAATTGCACAAAACACAAAATCAAACAGTATACAAAAAGATACAAGTTTAATTAGTGAAATAGCAAAAAAACTAAGTTCCGCAAAAGATAAAGCTGATTTTATGAATACTTTAAAGAAATTGCGTTATCCGAAAGTTTCCTTATTAAAAGAGCGTTTTTCCGATTATATCAACGCTTTTAAATTTCCGGGCGGTGTGTCTGTTACTACAGATGAATTATTTGAAAAAAACACAGTAAATATGACAATTTCTTTTACTGATAAAAATAATCTGGAAAAAAAATTGGCTCAAATTTCTGAACAACTAAAAAAACAAAATGATTCAACTGATTATTTTTGTATTGAAAATCTACTGGAGGAAAAATGATTCCTATAGCTTTCAAGAAAGTTTGGATTGAAAATAAAATTGCCAATCATTACAAAACGAAACATATTTTATCAAAGCTCGGTGATATCGATATTGATTACTTTGACGATTTAAATACTCTGATTCATAATACACCGACAGTTTTTCATCCAAAAGACCGTTCAAAAACTCTCGTACTTTCTGCAATAAGAGGTGAGATTTTGCGAAAATGTCCCGGTACCCATGGTCATCTTTGTTGCAATTATCATATTATCAATCAATATATAGGTTGTCCTATAGGGTGCAGTTATTGCATTTTACAAGGATATTTAAATCAACCGTTTACTATTATAAATGTAGATATTGAATCAATTTTTGAAGAGCTTGAAAATTTCCAAAGAAATTATCCCGGAAAACAAATCAGAATCGGCACAGGTGAGTTGGGGGATTCTTTAGTTTATGATCATCTGACTAATTTTTCTGAAGATTTTTTAGAATTCTTCGCAGGTCGTAATGAGTTTATTTTTGAGTTCAAAACAAAAACTACAAATATCGATTTACTTCTGAAACACAGAAGTCCGGGAAATATAGTAGTAGGTTTTTCTGTCAATCCTGACATTGTCCGAATAAATGAAGAAGAATTTTCTGCCACATTGAAAGAACGAATCGATGCTGCCACTGCATTAGTTAATGCCGGATACAAAATTGCACTTCATTTTGACCCGATTGTTTCTATTGCAAATGCAGAACAAGAATACAAGCAAACTATAAATTTCATTTTTTCACAATTAAAACCTGAAGACATTGCATGGATAAGCCTGGGGACATTCCGTTATACTAATGATTTAAAATCAATGATGGAATATAATTATCCTAAATCATCACTTTTAAGCCGTGAGTTTGTTTTGTGTTCTGATAATAAATTTCGTTATTTCCGTCCGGAAAGAACAAATCTATACAAAATGGTTATTGGCTTTTTACACGACATAAATGAAGACCTACCGATTTATTTATGTATGGAAAGTCCCGAAGTTTGGATGGATACATTGGAAATCTTGCCGGGAAATTGCAGCGGCTGCCCTCAAGAAGAAACAATGGATTTATTATTCAAAAGGCGTGTAACATTAAAAAAGGGAACTCAAAATTGAGAGAGTTGCAATGTTCCGTTACATTACTCGATAAAATATTCATTTTTATTATTGGATGTTTTATTATTTTTATACCGGTTTACTTCATTATTAATAAAACTTATTCCGATAGCGAATTTCTATGGATTACAACACCAAATGAAGAATTTGTTTATTCTATGGACAAACCGCAAAATATCGAAGTAAAAGGGCATATCGGTACTACACAAATCGAAATTAAAGATAAAAAATTTCGTTTTATCAATTCCGAATGCCCAAATAAACAATGTATCAAAAGCGGCTGGATTTCTTTTCCTATGATACCGGTCGTATGTTTACCCAATGGGGTAAGTGCAGTTATAAAAAAAAATAAAACTAAAAAATCATTAGAAATTGACGGAGTTGCAATGTGACAATAAAAGAAAAAGATTTTACTGCATCACTTGCAGCCATGAGTGCATTTCTCGGAATCTTTGAAAGTTTTATACCTTCGCCGGTACCGTTTTTACGATTAGGACTTGCCAATATTCCGGTTTGTTTATCGTTACCGTTTTTGCCTATAAAAAATATTCTTTTTATTGTTTGCTTTAAGCTGTTATTTACTCATTTATTCAGAGGTACCTTTTTATCATTTCCGTTTTTCGCAGCTCTTGGCGGAAGCATTCTATTCTTGGTAATAACACTTCCGTTTTTTCTTTTATTACACAAAAAAGTAAGTTTTATATCAGTAAGTTTACTCGGTGCCATAGGACACAATATCGGTCAATTAATCGCTGCATTATTTTTTATTCCGTTTAACGTTTTATCTGTTATTGCAATGATAATGCTTCCGCTGGGAATGATTGCCGGAATAATAAACGGTATAATCTGTAATTACTTATACAAAAGATTAAGTAAAAACAACTTTTGTGACATCAACATCACGTAAAATAAAAAAAGTGTATCTCCAAAATTTTATCCGACTTTTGGAGATACACTTGGGTATTCATTTTTTTACTGTTTAATTTTTTTCCATAAATGATTGGCAATCAAATTTATTCGGGTAAGTTTTCAAAACCTCTTGGTAAAATTTTTCCATTCGAATAACGTGATTTTCCGCAGTAAACTTACTGGAGTTTTTTAAACTGTATTCTGAAAACTCTTTTAGCTTTTCATCATCATAAATTAATGAACGTATTTTTGCAGCCATTTCTTCATCTGAATCTACGATATAACCGTTTTTACCGTCATGAACTAAATCAAGATAGCTGTCGTCACGTCTTACAATTATAGGCATTCCGCACATACTGGCTTCAATCAAAGTCATAGGTTGTACTTCACTAAGTGACGCAGTAACAAATAAATCTGAAATAGAATACAAGCGATATACCAAATCCCAATTTACAAAACCGGTAAAAACGACCTGTTTTTCTATTCCCAATCTTTTAGCACTGTCTGCAATGTGATCTACCAGCGGACCGGCTCCTACAAAAATCATTTTAATTTGAGTATTTTCCTTCAAAATAGGAACTACAATACTAAAAAGTTCTAAAACTCTTTTTTCATTTCCTATTCGTCCAACAAACAAAAGTATTTTCTCATTCTTTTTAAAATCAAATGTTTTACGCATTGAAACTATTTCATTTTCTGTAATAGTGGAAGATTTAAACTTATCTACATCTATTCCGTTATTTATTACTACCGTTGAAATATTAGGGAGAAGCCCTTTGTAATATTTTTCAGCTTTTATAGACGGACAAACGAGACAATAGGCATTTTTCATAAAAGTTGACATCATTTTACGAACCATACCACGAGTAAAGATTTTTCCGTTCAAAATATAATGACGATATTCTTCCCACATTGTATGGGTTGATTGGACTAAAGGCAGTTTTAATTTCTTTGCGGCTCTTTTACCGTAAAGAGCTATAGTAAACTCTGTATGAGTATGAATAATATCGATTTTCTTTTTTTTCAAAAAACGAATTATAGGCAAGTAATTAAATAAAAAACCTAATCTTGCATCAGTTCCACTTCCGAACGATGCATTAATAGAAGGAAGCCTGTAAACATTCGGATCTTTTTCTTCATAATCCGGCACATCTACCGTAATAACAATAACATTATGACCTCTTTTTTCTAATCCTTCTTTTAACTGTACTACAGATGTAGTCACTCCGTTTTTAATAGGAATATAAGCATCTGAAAAAATTGCAATGTTCATACAAACTCCATTTAAAGCGATTTTAAATTTTTATAAAGAATCTCGATATTTCTGTCTTTATTTATAAAATCAGATTCTATTGATTTTATCAATTCTTCTTTTTTCACAATAAAGTCATCTTCGTTAATTCCGGTCTCAACAAAAACATTTCTTATTACATTCTTAAATTTTTTATTTTCAACTAAATACGTTTTTTTCAAAAAGAAATATATAGCCAATGTTGCCGCAAGTACAATCAAAAAAAATGTACGAAAGACAATACCGGTATACACAACAGGAAAAAAACGTTGAACACAAAATTGAATTAATAATAAAATTAAAAATATGCTGTTACACCAGCAACAAATCTTTTTTCCTGAACCGAACGTTCTTCTATGATTTTATCGACAAGTTTTTGCTGCAAATCATCCATTGGCATTCTTTTTACTCCGTTTATTTTTAGGCGAGATTATAAGTTTTACTTTATGCAGCGTCAAGTTTTCCTTTTAATTAGAATAGTATTTATTATTAATATATTATTTTATTAACATGAAACTAATATGTAATTAAAGGAAAATTATTTCCCGTTTATATTTAAAAAAACTTGTTAATAAACATTTTTTAAGTTATACAAACACAAATTATTTATGTTCTGATTTTTCAAATAAACAGAGCGAAGGGCAACAAAAAAATGAACAAATTAAACAATATTTTTATACCTGAGAAAAAAATACATTCCGTAATATTTTACGGAGTGATTATATTTATAAGTCTGTGTATGTTACTGGGACTGTTGTACATAGAAACAGACAGTAATATTGTAGGATTGTTACCTCGCAATAAAACTACAATTGAAGATGCCAGAAAGATTGCTGAATATAAAAAAGAATTTCCGTCTTCGGACAATTCTGTTTTTTTGGCAGTAGAGTTTGGAGAAATGACACAAGAAAAATTTAACAAACTTAAAGAATTAAATGACAGACTGCAAAACCTGGAAGTTGACGGTGTAAAATATGTTTCTACCGTTCTTTCTCCGTTTAATTCTATTTATTTCAAAAAAGTAGGAAATACTTTTACTGTTAAAAACTTTTTAAATAACCAATCTTATGAAAATTTTGACAAACTTTTAGAAGAAGCCGGAAAAAGCGAATTTATTACCGGGGCAGTTCTTGCATACAATAAAAAAAGTGTTGCTATGCTTGTAAATATGAATGATGATGCCATAGTAAAGAAAACCGATAAAAAAACACTTTATCATCATATCGGTGAAAAATTCTTTCATAAAAGTTATGATGAAGCTCCTTTAAAAAGAACTCAATTTTGTAAAGCAGTAAATTCTATATTAGATGAATATCGTGATACCTTTAATATCTATGTTGCCGGAGTAGGTATCTATGAAGAAAAATCTGAACAATATATAGTAAAAGATATTGTTACTTTAATTGCACCTGCAATTTTGATGATTATTGTTGCTTTATTTTTAAATTTCCGTTCTAAAAGAGGAACGTTATTACCATTGACCGGTATTTTATTAAGTTTGCTATGGACTATAGGTGCAATGTCTTGGACTGGCACAAAATTAACCGTTGTAGGTATTGTTATTCCGTTATTAATACTTACTGTAGGAAGTTCGTATACACTTCATTATCTAAATGCGTATTACCTTCATGCTAAAGAAAAAGATAAACGTAAACTTATTTTTATAACAAATAAAGCCATTTTCCCGACAATTGCACTTGCTGCTTTGACTACAGCAATAGGTTTCGCCTCATTCTTTACATCACAAATGAAAGCTATGAGAACTTTCGGATTTTGGATTATTATGAGTATAATCTTGACTGTATTCTTTACTTTTTTCCTTTTAAGTAAATTATTATACAGTCTTGTACCGCCGGAAGATTCAAACCTTTCAAATATTGAAAATGATAAAGTTTCTAAGATTTTAAATAGTCTTACAAGATTTTTCATGCCACCATTCAATAAAATTTGGGTAGCTTTCTTTATCCTCATTGCAATAATGTGTGCTTTTACGGCTAAAAATTTGAAAGTTGAAACAAATACTCTTGGGTTCTTTAAAGGTAATGACAGCGTTAAAACAAGTATGATTTATCTTCAAGAGAATTACCACGGAACAATTGCTTTTAATGTTACTTTAAAAACTCAAATCAAAGATTTTTTCCGAACCAGAGAAGGTATTGAGATTGCCGAAAAAGTTCAAAATATTCTTGATGACCGCGAAAAGAACGGAATAGGCGGTAACGGTAAACGTTGCCTTGGGTGGTCAATGTCTACTACAAAAATGCTTCGTGAAATCAATGCTTTAATGCACGATTATGACGAAAACGAATTAAACAAAATTCCCGATGATGAAAACTTAACAAACAGACTTTTCAGATTATTGCAAATTTCTATCAAGAGAAATCCATCTATAAACAGTTTTATCAATCAAGATTTGTCTATGGTAAATTTTCAAATAAGAACTTATTCTGCTGACGATGTTGCAAGTGGTTCTACAGTTACGGAACGTGATGTTTCAGCTTTAACTAAAGATTTAAATGACACATTTGCAAAATTAGAAAAAGAATTAGACGGGAAAGTAAAAATTGAAGTTTGGGGTGAAACTATCCAGTTATCAAAACTTTCTAAGTATCTTCTTCAAGATCAAATCAGTTCAATTTTCTTTACTTTTGTGTTGATATTTATATCCGTAATGGTTGTATTTAAATCTACTTATTTTGCAATACATTCATTAATTCCTCTGATTTTCGGTATATTGACAAACTTCACTATAATGTCTATAGCCGGAATTCCATTGGATGTTGCTACAATATTAATATCATCAATCGTTATGGGTATAGGAATCGATGATTCTATTCACTTTTTACTGACATATAAAAATTCATTAAAAGCCGGACTTAACTGTAAAGATGCGATAATACGAACGTATTCGGTAGCCAGCCGACCGATATTCTTTACAACAGTATCAATGGTTCTTGGATTTTTAGTATTCTTATTATCTACATTCAGACCGATTTATTATTTTGGTTTATTGATTGCAATTTCAATGGTTACATGTACGTTTGCATCTTTATTTATTTTGCCGTCATTCCTTTTACTTACAGACAAATTGCGAAAACGCCATAAACCGGCAAAAGAAGAGCAATAAAGAATGAAGAAAATAGTAAAACTTAATTTTCTTATAATATTTCTTTTCGTTACTTCTTATGTTTACAGCGAAGACGCAACGAATGATTCATTAAATGCGTTATCTACCGAAAGTGTTGATGCCCTTTCGGTAGTTGACAATTCTACAGACAATTCCACTGATACAAATGAAATTGTTGAAAAAGAAGAAGAAATTTGGAAAACTTTTATAAAAGATAATGTCGCTAAAAATGTTCTTTTTTCAGTGTCTGCAACAGAAGAAAATATTTCCGAGAATGAAAATCTTTGGGGATTTTATCACTATGATAAGAATAAAATGTTGGACAAAATGATTTCCGATAAGGAAAAAATAAAAGTTCCACATAGTGTTATTCATTCAAATTTTGTCAAACTGCTTCAAGTAGGCAAAAAAAACATTTATGTGTCACCATTGTTTACTATAAATCAAAAATGTTTTTATTTTATAGCAAAGCATCTTTCCGAAGGCTATGTGATGTTTTTGTTTAATCTTCCGTTAGACTTTTTCCCTGCAGAAAATTTCATTTTATTTAATGAAAAGGGAGAAAAATTATTGAATATGGGTTTTCCTATGATTGAAGTAAGAAAAATAGAAAATCTACTAAAAAATAAATTGAATAATCTCGATACTTTAGAAGAAAAAATAGATGATTTCTCAATCATTGAGAGCAATTCACCCATGTATTTTTATACAAAATAAAAGTTTTAAAAATACCAAAACATTAAAAAATCGGAGACTATTTTATGGGCAAAATAATTGTAATCGCTAATCAAAAAGGTGGTGTAGGTAAAACTACTACATCTATAAATTTAAGTGTATCACTTGCCATGCGAAATAAAAAAGTTCTAATTATTGATTTTGATCCTCAAGGAAATTGTAGTTCCGGATTAGGTATCGAAAAAGATAAAAATACAGTTTATGAAGCATTAATCGGTGCAGTTGATATTCACGAGTGTATTGTTCCGTCAAAAATAGAAAATTGTTCGGTAATTCCGGGACATATAAATTTATCAGGTGCTACAGTCGAACTGGTAAAAGTAGAAAACGGAACATTTTACCTAAAAGAGCAATTAGTTAAAATAAAAGATGAATATGATTATATTTTTATAGACACGCCGCCGTCATTGGGAATTTTAACATTGAATGCATTAGTTGCAGCTGACACAGTTTTAATTCCTATTCAGACTGAATTTTTTGCACTTGAGGGATTAACGCAGCTGATTGGTACTATCACCAAGGTACGCCAAGGACTTAATCCAAAATTGTCTATTGAAGGTGTAATCCTTACAATGCTTGATAAAAGAACATTACTTACAGATGATGTCGTAAAAAATGTAATCGCTCATTTTGGTGATAAAGTATACAAAACTATGATCCCAAGAAATATTCGTCTGGCTGAAGCTCCGTCTTTTGGCGTACCGGTTATAATGCATGAAAAAACTTGCGTCGGTGCAAAAGCGTATGAACAATTAGCAGAGGAGTTTTTAAATGGCAGCAAATAGAGGACTGGGTAGTAATAATATTGTACTTAATGGTTTAGGACAATTAGGACAAGGAGAAGATGCTTTATTTCAGATGAATGTACCGAGTACGGGAACTGAGAAAAGTAATGAGAATATTTCTGCCGGTTTCACTTATCTTCCGTTAGAAAATATTATCCCTAATCCCGGACAACCTAGAAAAGAGTTTGATGAACAACCGCTTTATGAATTAGCACAATCTATCAAAAAACATGGTCTAATCAATCCGATAGTTGTCAGTAAAGATGATGATAAATATATAATCATTGCCGGAGAACGCCGTTATAGAGCGTGTAAATTGTTGAATTTAGAAAAAATTCCTGTAAGTATTATGGATTTATCTAAACGTCAACAATTTGAAATGGCGGTATCAGAAAATATTCATCGTGAAGATTTAAATCCTGTAGAAGAAGCAATTGCATATCAAAGTTTGATAGAAACTTACGGGGAAACTCATGAACAAGTAGCTGAAAGCTTAGGAAAAAGTAGGGCGTACATTACAAATTCATTGCGTCTTCTTAATCTTGATCCAGAAATTCAACATTGGTTAATTAACGGAGATTTAACTCCCGGTCATGCAAGAACTATTTTGTCCGTATCTAATAAAGAAGAACATGTTTCATTCGCCAAATACATTATAGATAACAACTTATCTGTACGTGAAGCAGAAAAAATGGCAAAAATTTGGCCGAAACCAAAAGAAAATAAAAATACTAAAAAAGAACCACGCCATCAAGATATAGAAATTAAAATTGCAGAAGAAAAAGTTGCCTCAAAACTTCAAGCAAAAGTAGCAATTAACGGAAACTCTCAAAAGGGAAAAATCCAGATTGAATATTTTTCAATGGAAGAATTGGAAGGTTTATTGGAAAAATTCGGAGTAGATATGAGCTCTTAACTAAGAGTTTTCTTTCTGTTCTTCCTGATTTGTCTCATCATTTATGGATTTATTGCCAAAAAGAGACGGATGAAATATTTTTTCGAAAAGTTTTTTCTTTCCGGATTCAATTTTTTCCATCTCTTTTTGAGCCTCTTTTAATGTATCTTCCCACATAACAGAAAAACCGGGCACTTTGCCGTACATTATATGAACAGCTTTATCGTAGAGATAAAGCGTTTTTAGCTCATTGCGGTTTGGCTTTCTGTTTAATGCGTTTATCGTTTTTTCCATATTATCATTCTTTTCTTTTAATTCATTAACTTGTGACGAATGAGTTACTCCGGCATCTACAATTATTTTATGTAATTCACTTATTTGACTTTTTAATTCTTTTATTTGTATTTTTAAATCTCGCTTAGCAAAAGCATTACGAATTTGTGAAATAAAAAGAAAGACACATCCTACAATCAAACCGATTAAGAACATCAAAATACAATGACCTATACATGACTTTAAAAATTCTTGCATAGAAAAAAACTCCGCTATTTTTTATTCTTCTTTTTTGCAGTAAAAGGCGATGCCTTAGAGCCGGAAGGCTTTTTCCCTGTAACTTTTTTCTTGTTATATTCTTCCGTTCTTACTTTAGCAGCTTTTTTAGATTGAGCAATTTTTTCCATACTTTTTAATTCTTTCAAATTAAAACGCGGTTTTGCTCCTTTATATTTTTTATCTTCTACCAAAAGATTTCCTTCGACTTTCATTGCCGTTAAAGGAACATCAATATTATGACAATATTTTTTCAAATATCCTTCATCCAATTCATTACATATAGAAATTACAGTTCCGCTTTCACCCATTCGCCCGGTTCGTCCTGCACGATGAATATAATCAAGTTCATTATGTGCAAGTGTATAATTTACAATATGAGTAACTCCCTCTATATCAATTCCGCGGCTTGCTAAATCTGTTGCAACAAGATATTGAAACTTTGCTTTTTTAAATTCTGTAATTGTTTTTTTTCGCTGACCGGCTTGTAAACCGCCGTTTAAAATCAATAAATCAAAACCTTTCTCTTTTAAAAGTTTATACACATGGTTACTTTCTTCACGTGTTCTTGTAAAAATGATTCCTAAATATGGATTTATGCACGATAAAATCTGTAATAAAACTTCATCTCGAAGCGAATCATTTGATAAAGGTAAAAATTGGTTTGCTATTGTTTCCGGTAAACTATTCTTCGGATCAATACGAGAGGCATCCTTTTGTCTGCTGGCTAAATCAATAACACTTCTTGTTTTAGCAGATAAAGTCGCTGAAAAAACTAAAACATTTTCTCGCTTACTTGCGGCATCAAATAATTTTCGTAAATCATTCATAAATCCCAAATCAATCAAGAAATCTGCTTCATCTAAAACAATTCTACGTACTGCTGATAACTTCAGTTTTCCAGAATCACTTGCTTTAAGAATACTTCCCGGAACACCAATAATAAAATTTGACTTATTGGAAAAATTCGGACTTTCTCTGCGTGGAGTCAATAGAACAGGTTTTTCTGCCAATATTCCGTCACCATAAAACAAAGCTTCCTCGTAGATTTGTACAGCTAATTCCTTAGTCGGAGCAACAATCAACGATGTTCCTTTTTTTTCTGATAATTGCAACAAAGGCAATAAATAAGCCAATGTTTTTCCTGTACCGGTCTTTGATTGTCCGATAACATCTTTACCATTAAGAATTCTGGGAATTGCTTCATCTTGAATAGGAGTAGGAGAAGTTATACCTCGTAAAGACAACTTTTCCAATAATTTTTCATTTATATGAAATTTGGCAAATCCGTTCATTTATCATCCTTTTTTATTATTAACTGTCGTACTCTACAATTTCACCGGTTTCCGGCACTTTTACAGTTAAAGATTTCTTTTCAGCATCCTCTACATGACCTATAATTTTTGCATCAATATTAAAACTTTTTGCAATATCAATAATTGTTTGAGCAACATTTTCAGGAACATATAATTCCATTCTGTGTCCCATATTAAACACTCTATACATTTCACGTGCCGGTGTACCGGAAGCTTCTTTAATTAATTTAAACAATGGAGGAGTATTAAAAAGTTGGTCTTTTACGTAATGTAAATTATTTCCTCCGAAATTTAGACATTTAGTTTGTGCTCCACCGGTACAATGGATAATACCGTGAACTTCATTAACTTCATCTAAGATTTTCTTTATAACTGGTGCATAAGTTCTAGTAGGTGACAAAACTGCTTTACCTACACAAATCGGCATTCCGTCTACCATATCTGTAAGTTTATACGGACCGGAATAAACTAAATTTTCCGGAATAGACGGCTCAAATGTTTCCGGATATTTTTTTATGTAGTCACTGCAAAATACATCATGACGTGCAGAAGTAAGTCCGTTAGATCCCATACCTGCGTTATATTCGCTTTCATAAGAAGCTTGACCGTAAGAAGCCAATCCGACAATTACATCTCCGGGAACTATATTTAATGTATCAATAACTTTACTTCTTTTAAGTCTCGCAGTAACCGTAGTATCTACAATTACCGTTCTAACCAAATCTCCGACATCCGCTGTTTCTCCGCCTGTCATAATCATATTTACGCCCCAGTCAGAAAACATATCTGCTATTTCTTGATTTGCTTCAATCAAAGTTTTGATAATTTGTCCGTCTACATTACGAGAATTACGTCCGATTGTGCTTGATACAAGAAAATTATCTGTAGCTCCGACACATAGTAAATCATCAACATTCATTACTATAGAATCCATTGCAATACCTTTAAATACTGAGATATCACCTGTTTCCTTATAATATAAATAAGCAAGCGAAGATTTTGTACCTGCTCCGTCAGCATGCATTATATTGCAATAATCATCATCATTTCCTAAATAATCAGGAAGAATCTTACAAAATGCTCCGGGATATAAACCGCTGTCTAAATTTTTTATAGCATTATGAACATCTTCCTTTTTTGCACTTACGCCTCTGGCATTGTAACGTTCCATATATTTCTCCGTAATTCCTTTAAGTCTCTGGTATCAATAAAAAGCAATCTTATACTAAAAAAACGTATCATTGTCAAAAACTAGGGGAAAATAAAAAATAGAAAAAAAGATATTTTTTTTATTAAGTATTCTTTAGCAAATACGATAATAAAATTGTGGTTGGAACCAAACTCCAGCCCGAACAACAAACAACACAACAACATTTCAAACAATGGAACATTCTATTGTTAAGGCAGTCATTAATCCAACAACTTAATGGCTGTCTTTTTTTATTTTCTTTAATCTTATCTTACAAACAATTTTGTCTTATTGTTTATTCTCGTTTGTTGTGCTATATGTAATTTTATTTTAATCAACCTTAAATATTTTGGTTATTCACTTCTTAAAAAATCAGAGGATAAAAATGTTAAAAATAGGATTAGTCGGTTACGGAAGAATGGGAAAACAAATCGCATGTGTAATGAAAAGTAAAGATTTAATCCCCGCTGCCATCATTGACCCTTATGCACCTGACGCAACCGCAAAAGAAATAAACAAAGAAACACTTTCCGACGTAGATGTAATAATCGATTTTTCTTCACCTGATGTCATTATGGAAAATATAGAAAAATATGTACAACTCGGAGTAAATGCAGTTATAGGAACTACAGGCTGGTTTGACAATATCGATAAAGTAAAAAATCTTGTTGCTGATAAAATAGGATTAATCTGGTCTGGAAATTTTTCATTAGGAGTAAATCTTTATTTTAAAATGGTTGAATATGCTTCAAAATTAGTCGGAAGCTTAGCCAGTGATACATACGATCCGATGATACATGAATTTCATCACAACCAGAAAAAAGACAGCCCGTCCGGTACAGCTATAATGATCGCTGATTTAGTAAAAGCCGGTTTTAATACAAAAGATTCAATTATTACCGAAAAACTTGACCGTAAGCGAGAAGATAACGAATTGCATGTTTCATCTACACGAGGCGGTTATATACCGGGAACACACATGGTAATGTTTGATTCCCTTGTTGATACTATAGAACTAAAACATACAGCACGATCAAGAGACGGTTTTGCTTCCGGTGCAGTAACAGCAGCATTATGGCTTGCCGGAAAAAAAGGTTTCTACAATTTTTCAGAAATATTTAATACAATTTAAAAGGAGAGATTTATGATAAAAAAAGGACTTTATACAGCATTGATTACACCGTTTACTAAAAGCGGAGAAATCGATGAAGACAAATTAAGAGCTATTATTGAAGAACAAGTTAATGCAGGAGTTGCCGGAGTAGTACCGTGTGGTTCTACCGGAGAATCTCCGACATTAAGCTATGAAGAACATGAAAAAGTTATTTCTATTACAGTAGACCAAGTAAAAGGGCGTTGTGAAGTAATGGCTGGAACAGGATCTAATTCTACACGTGAAGCTATTGATATTACTCGTCACGCAAAACAAGCCGGGGCTACTTGTGCGTTAGTAATTGTTCCGTATTACAATAAACCGACTCAACATGGGATTTACGAACATTTTAAAGCCGTCGCTGAGGCTGTTGATTTCCCGATTATTATTTACAATATTAAAGGAAGAACCGGTGTAAACCTCGAAACTCCAACATTAGTAGAACTTGCTAAATTGCCTAATATTATCGGTGTAAAAGAAGCATCCGGTTCTATCGAGCAAATGATGGAAGTAATCAAAGAAACTCCTGATGATTTTATTGTACTTTCAGGTGATGACGGTCTTACAATGCCTTTTATGGCAGCAGGTGGAGACGGTTGTGTGTCTGTTGCTTCAAATATTATTCCGCAACGTATGGTAAATTTTATTAATTATGGATTACAAAATGATTTTGTTTCAATGCGAGAAGAACACTACAAATTATATCCGATGTTCAAAAAACTCTTTGTAGAAACAAATCCTATCCCTGTAAAAACTATGATGTCACTTTTAGGAAAATGTGAAGACGGTTTACGCTTGCCATTAACATACGGAAGCGATAAATGCGTTGAAGAAATGAAAAAACTGATTGATATGTATTGTAAGTAATTTACTGATATAAAATTAAAGGCTATCTTGAATCGATAGCCTTTAATTTTTAGAAAGTTTCTTCTGTTAATTTTAAAATATTTAAGAAATGCTCTATTTCCGAATTGGCAATATCACAAGCTATCAGAGGATTTCCGCCGTGAGCAGGAATTTTTATCATTTCTAAATTAGTTAATATTTTTTGTTTACCGGTATTTTCCGGCGGATTCACAATTGAATTTAGTATTGTTCCTAGAGTTTTTATCGCTTCTATTAACTCATTTTTTAATCTTTGAGTTTCATCATTAATATCTATTAAAAGATTAATTAATATGCTTTTAAAAGCTCCGTCCGCAGAAGCTTTGATTATCGCATTATTAATTTTACGTTGCATAGGAGCTTCTTCTTTAAACTTATTATCAAATTCATTGAGTTTCCCTATACCGCTTTTAAGAGTGTAATAACACGATACAAAATTATTCTTTACTATATCTTTAGAAAAAATCCCGTCTAATACCAGCTTAGTAACAGTAGGGTAAAGTTTTTCCTGATAAGAAGATTCTAAAAATTTCTTCAAAATATTTAAAGA